>NZ_JBHVDD010000002.1:185513-285122 GCF_042802995.1 Streptomyces sp. NPDC057438 | reverse complement strand
CCCGGTGATCACCGGGCGCCCCCTCCGTCGTACGCGTCAGGCGGGGTTGAGCTCGAACCAGACGACCTTCCCCGCACTCAGCCGTGTGGCTCCCCAGCGCTTCGCCAGCCGGTTGACCAGGTAGAGCCCGCGGCCCCCCTCGTCCGTCGCCCGAGCCTGCCGCAGCCGGGGCAGCTGCGGCACGTCGTCGGTCACCTCGCACCGCAGTACGTCGGTCCGCAGCAGCCGCAGGGTGACGGGCCGCGTCGCGTAGCGCACCGCGTTGGTCACGACCTCGCTGATGAGCAGCTCGACGGAATCGGTCAGCTCCTCCAGCCCCCAGCGGGACAACGCGTGCCGGGCCAGCCGGCGCGCCCGCCCCGGAGCCATCTCCTCCGGCTCCAGGAACCAGTACGCGACATCGCTGGGAGCGATCCCATCGAACCGTGCGGCGAGCAGCGCGATGTCGTCGTCCCGGTCCCCCGGGCCGAGCATGTCGAGCACCTCGTCGCAGAGCGCCTCCAGGGGCGGCGGATGGTCCGGCCCGGTCAGCTGCGCGGTCGCGGCCAGTTTCTCCCGCAACTGCTCTATCCCGGTCCACACGTCCCGCAGCCGGGACTCCACGAGCCCGTCGGTGTACAGCAGCAGCGTGCCACCGGCCGGCGCGTCCAGCTCGACGGCCTCGAAGTCCACGCCGCCCACACCGATCGGCGCGCCCGGCGGCACCCGCAGCACCTCGGCGCGCCCGCCCAGGTGCAGCAGCACCGGCGGCGGATGCCCCGCGTTGGCGATCGTGATCCGGTGCGAGACCGGGTCGTACACCGCGTACAGACAGGTCGCCATGCGGTCCGTGCCGAGCCGCTGCGCCTGCTCGTCGAGGTGGTGCAGCACTTCCTGGGGCGGAAGGTCCAGCCCCGCCAGGGTCTGCGCGGTCGTCCTCAGCTGCCCCATGATCGCGGCCGAGGTCATCGAATGACCCATCACATCGCCCACGACCAGCGCGACCCGGCTCCCCGGCAGGGGAATCGCGTCGTACCAGTCGCCGCCCACCCGCGCGGTCTCGGCGGCCGGCAGATACCGGTGCGCGAGCCGTACGCCGGTGCACTTCGGGAGCGCCTCCGGCAGCATCGTGCGCTGCAGTTCGTCCGCGATGTACGCCTCACGGCCGTACAGAACGGCCTTGTCGATGCCGAGCGCGCTGTGCGTGGCGAGCTGGGCGGCGACCAGCAGGTCGTCCTGCTCGAAGGCCATCCGCTCGGGGCGGCGCAGGAACACCGCCGCGCCGATCACCCGCCGCCGGCCCCGCAGCGGGGCGAGGATCGCCCGCTGACCGGTCGGCACCGTCAGCTCGGCGTCCGGGCCCAGCAGTTCGGGCAGCGCGTCGTGCGCGGCCGGCGCGTCCGCGAAGACCGGCCGCACCCCCCGCAGCACTTCGGCCAGCGCCCCGCCGGGCCGTACCTCGCACTGCTCGGCGGTGACGACGGCCAGGTCGACGGGCTGCTCCGGCTGGAGCGAGGAGGGCATGAAGCCGCCCTCGGTGTCCCGCTCCTCGGGGATCCGGTCGGTGCGGCGCAGCCGCAGCACCATGGGCCCGGTGGGCCGCTCGTCACCGACCGGCAGCGGCTCGCGCAGATACACGAGGATCGCGTCCGAGAACGTCGGCACGGTGGCCCGGCACAGACCCATCACGATCTCGTCCAGGTCTATGCCCCGGGCGATCCGCCGGGTCGCGGCGCCGACGAACCGCAGCCGGTCGCCGTCCCGCCGCATGGGCATGGGGGCGCCCGGCGGCACCCCCTGCCCGCTGCGCCGTTCCAGGCCGCCGACGGTCGCGCCGGACCGTTCCGGCTCACCGCCGGGCTGCGCCGGGATGGTCTCCGGCGCGGGCCGCGGGCGGTGCGGGTCGGGCTCGGTGGCCGCGGGCTGGGAATGCTCGGAGAGCGCCGGCTGGGCGTGCTCCGAGGGGGCCTGTCCGCCCTTCGCGCAAGGGGCCGCGGTGCCCGGCTCGGCCGGCGCGTCACCCATGCGTGCCTGAGCGGGTAAAGCCGCGGCGGGTGCGGTACGCATCGGCTCCTGGGTACGCAGAAGCGCCCCGCGGGGGTCCGTGGGGCCGGCGCCGCCCTGAGGGCGCTCGTGGGAGGTGGGGTGCTCCGTCACGCGTGTCGAATCCATCCGTCCGGGACTGCGCGTCGTGTGCGCAGTGCGTCCCGCAAACCCGATCCTTCGTCCCGCAGAAAGGCCGATACCCGGATTACGTGTCCTGGGAACGGAATTCCCGCGTGGTCAGAGGCAGTTCCTGTGCCACACACGGTACCGGCGGGCACGACGTACGACAGTACAGCCCGTCCGCCGGGCCGTCTCCGGCTCGTCCCGGTGTAACCCTCGTACCCCTTGATCACGTCTTGCCGCCCCTCGGTGACGTACGGTCAAGCCCTGCCCGAACTGCGGGAGTTGCCCCTGTGAACTCTTGCGGAGGACGATCCTACGGTTGCGGACCCGGGGCGTAACAAGGGTCTCATGAGGACAAGTGCGCGGGCGTACGGTCCCAGTCGTCCGGGAGAGACGGTACTCCCCATGCCGGATTCGGGCGCCAGTGCTGCCAGCCGTCCGCGAACGGAGGGCCCCACGCGCGGATCACCTCCACCGCCGCCCGGCCCGCCTCCCGCACCCGCTCGGCCGCCGACGCGTCCATCAGACCGTCCTGCTGGGCCTGCGCGAACTCGTCCTCGTCGAGCCAGGTCCAGGACCGGTCAGGGTAGACGCAGATGTCCAGGAAGTGGTCCTCGGAGTCCACACCGCCGCCCCAACGGGCCTGCGGCGTCTCCAGGTTGACGTACCAGTTCTTGAAACGCCAACCCTGCTCCCAGAAAAGCCACACCGACCACGGCTCGCCCGGCCGCGCCAGCTTCAGCACGCCGGTGCCTGACCAGCGGCCGAGCCGTACGCTGCGCGGCTTCTTGTAACGGGACGCGAGCGGTTCGGAGTTCGGTGAGGTGCCGTCCGCCAGCACGGGCCGTACGCACTCGGTGCCCGGCGCCAGCCACACGGCCAGCAGCTCGGCGTCGTCGCGTACGACCGTCACGGGGCGCGCGATATGGAAGCGTTCGCCGCCGTTCTCCCGGTAACGCCAGAGGATCTGACTTCCCGGCTCCCAGAACGCCGCCGCCCCGCCCGCTTCCACTCGTCTCACCACTCCGTCGTCTCCCATGCGCAGATATTAGGTGTCATGCGCATATGACGCTGCGGTACCGCCCACGGTTCACGCCTTGGCGGGAATCGGTTACCCGGGAGACACCCGGGACGGCCGGAACTCGCCGTACGGTCACGGCCGTGTCATCCGCAGGACATCCAGCGCCTCGTCGAGCTGTTCCCGGGTCAGGTCGCCCCGCTCCACGTACCCGCCCTCCAGGACGGCCTCCCGGATGGTCTTCCGTTCCGCGAGCGCCCTCTTGGCGACCTTCGCGGCCTCCTCGTACCCGATGTACTTGTTGAGCGGGGTGACCACGGACGGGGACGACTCGGCGTACTCGCGGGCCCGTTCCCGGTGCGCGACGATCCCGTCCACGGTCCGGTCGGCGAGCAGCCGGGAGACGTTGGCCAGCAGCCGGACGGACTCCAGCACGTTCTTGGCGATCACCGGCAGCATGACGTTGAGCTCGAAGTTGCCGGACGCGCCCGCCGTGGTGACCGTGACGTCGTTGCCCGTGACCTGCGCGGCGACCATGAGCACCGCCTCCGGGATCACGGGGTTGACCTTGCCGGGCATGATCGAGGACCCGGGCTGGAGATCGGGCAGGGAGATCTCCGCGAGACCGGTCCTCGGCCCCGACGCCATCCACCGCAGGTCGTTGGCGATCTTGGTGAGGGACACCGCGACCGTACGGAGCTGTCCGGAGGTCTCGACGAGCCCGTCCCGCGCCCCCTGTGCCTCGAAGTGGTCCCGCGCCTCGGTGAGCGGCAGCCCGGTGTCCCGGGCGACCTCCGCGATGACGGCGGCGGAGAAACCGGGCGGCGTGTTGATGCCGGTCCCCACGGCCGTGCCGCCCAGCGGGAGTTCGGCGAGCCGGGGCAGCGAGGCCTCCAGCCGCTCGACGCCGTACCGCACCTGGGCCGCGTATCCGCCGAACTCCTGGCCGAGCGTCACCGGCGTCGCGTCCATGAGGTGCGTACGACCGGACTTCACCACGTCGGCGAACTCCACGGACTTGCGGGTGAGGGCGTCGGCCAGGTGCTCCAGGGCCGGGATCAGGTCCCGGGTGACGGCGGCCGTGGCGGCGATGTGGATCGAGGAGGGGAAGACGTCGTTGGAGGACTGCGAGGCGTTCACGTGGTCGTTCGGGTGCACGTCCCGGCCGAGCCGCTCGCTCGCCAGTGTGGCGATGACCTCGTTGGTGTTCATGTTCGACGAGGTCCCGGACCCGGTCTGGAACACGTCCACCGGGAAGTGGTCGTCCCAGCGCCCCTCGGCGACCTCCCGCGCCGCTTCCCGGACGGCCTCGGCGATGTCCTTGTCGAGCACGCCCAGTTCGGCGTTGACCGTCGCGGCGGCCCCCTTGATCCGGGCCAGGGCCTCGATGTGGGCGCGCTCGATGCGCTGCCCCGAGACCGGGAAGTTCTCGACCGCCCGCTGTGTCTGGGCCCGCCACTTGGCCTCGGCCGGTACGCGGACCTCGCCCATGGAGTCGTGTTCGACGCGGTAGTCACTCATGCCGGGTACAGCGTCCGGACCGGTCGTGGTGTTCCCGGCCGTACCCCGTGAGGGTGAGGGGAATTCCGCACGCCGATGCCGGTGGCGTGCAGTACGGTCGGCGAGACGAATCGATCGTCGAACGCGATGTCGAATGCAACGCCGGACGGTCACACTGCCGGACACAACGTCAGATGCCGTGTCGGATGAAATCTCGCAGAAAGAACAAGCATTGAGAAGCGCTGTCATACGCCGGTCCTGCGTGGCCGGCGTCGCCGCCCTGTCCCTGACCCTGCTTGCCGCGTGCTCGGACTCCGGCGGGAGCGGAGGAGAGGGCGAGTCGGGCGGCGGGACACCGGCCCTCTCCGCCGCGGACCTGAAGAAGGTGATCATCGAGGACGGGGACGTCGAGGGCCACAAGGTCAGCGAGCCCACGGGCACGGTGGACCGCAAGGACATCAAGCCCGGCAGCGACGCGTGCGCGCCCGTCGCGTACGCCATGCTCGGCTCCGTGGTCGACGAACCGGCCGCGACCGTGCAGCGCGAGACGCAGAAGAAGGTGGACCCCGCAAAGGCCGCCAAGAGCGGTGACCTCTCGGGCCTCGACGCCACCCGCACCCTGCTCCGCCTGTCCGGCTACGACAGCGCGGCCGCCCAGGCCGTGATGAAGTCCCTGGCCGCCTCGGCCAAGGACTGCGCGGACGGCTTCGAGGTCACGGCCGACGGCACCTCCCAGGAGGTCACCAAGGTCTCCACGGACCCCGCGCCCGAGGGAGCCGACGAGGCGATCGCCCTCACCTTCCTCAGCGAGGCGGAGGGCTCGAAGGTCCCGATGAAGGTGGTCGTCTTCCGCGAGGGCGGAACCGTCGGCTACGTCACCGCCCTCAACCTGGCCTCGGCCGCCACGGGCAAGGACTTCGAGTTCCCGACGGAGGTCGTGGAGGCGCAGGTGAAGAAGCTGGCTTAGCCGGCAGCCGGCAGCGGGCAGCGCGCAAGGGCGCCCGGGGGCGAGAAATCCGCCCCCGGGCGCCCCGACTCGCCACCGGCCTTCACTACGCCAGCCCGGGCCCCCGCACCGGAATCGTCGTGAACGTCGGGGCCGGGGCCGGGTCCTTGAAGAAGTCGTTGCCCTTGTCGTCGACGACGATGAACGCCGGGAAGTCCTCGACCTCGATCTTCCAGACGGCCTCCATGCCGAGCTCCTCGTACTCGACGACCTCGACCTTCTTGATGCAGTCCTGGGCGAGGCGGGCCGCCGGGCCGCCGATGGAGCCCAGGTAGAAGCCGCCGTGCGAGCCGCACGCGTCCGTGACCTGCTGCGAGCGGTTGCCCTTGGCCAGCATCACCTTGGAGCCGCCCGCCGCCTGGAACTGCTCCACGTAGGAGTCCATGCGCCCGGCCGTCGTCGGACCGAAGGAACCGGAGGCGTACCCCTCGGGGGTCTTCGCCGGGCCGGCGTAGTACACCGGGTGGTCCTTCAGGTACTGCGGCATCTCCTCACCCGCGTCCAGCCGCTCCTTGATCTTGGCGTGGGCGATGTCCCGCGCCACGACCAGCGGCCCGGAGAGCGACAGCCGCGTCTTCACCGGGTACTTGGTCAGCTCGGCGAGGACGGCGTCCATCGGCTGGTTGAGATCGATCCGCACGACGTCCGACGAGTCGTCCAGGTGCTCGTCCGTCGTCTCGGGGAGGAACCGCGCCGGGTCCGTCTCCAGCTGCTCCAGGAACACACCCTCGGCGGTGATCTTCGCGACGGCCTGCCGGTCGGCCGAGCAGGACACGGCGATCGCGACGGGGCACGAGGCACCGTGCCGCGGCAGCCGGACCACGCGCACGTCGTGGCAGAAGTACTTGCCGCCGAACTGCGCGCCGATCCCGATCTTCTGAGTCAGCTCGAAGACCTTCTCCTCCAGCTCCTTGTCCCGGAACCCGTGCCCGAGCGGCGACCCCTCGGCCGGGATCTCGTCCAGGTAGTGCGCGGAGGCGTACTTCGCGGTCTTGAGCGCGTACTCGGCGCTCGTGCCGCCCACCACGATCGCCAGGTGGTACGGCGGGCAAGCGGCCGTGCCCAGCGAACGGATCTTCTCCTCCAGGAACTTCATCATGGAGGCCTCGTTGAGGACGGCCTTCGTCTCCTGGTAGAGGAACGACTTGTTGGCCGATCCGCCGCCCTTGGCCATGAACAGGAACTTGTACGCGCCGCCGTCGGTGGCGTACAGCTCGATCTGCGCCGGCAGGTTCGACCCGGTGTTCTTCTCCTCCCACATGGTGAGCGGAGCCATCTGCGAGTAGCGCAGGTTCAGGTTCAGGTAGGCGTCGTAGATGCCCTGGGACAGGGCCCTCTCGTCCCCGCCCTCGGTGAGCACGTTCTGCCCGCGCTTGCCCATCACGATCGCCGTGCCCGTGTCCTGGCACATGGGCAGCACACCCGCGGCCGCGATGTTCGCGTTCTTCAGCAGGTCGAGCGCGACGAACTTGTCGTTGCCGGACGCCTCGGGGTCGTCGATGATCCGGCGGAGCTGCGCGAGGTGAGCCGGCCGCAGATAGTGCTGGATGTCGTGGATCGCCTCGGCGGCCAGCTTGCGCAGCGCCTCCGGCTCCACCTTGAGGAACGTGCGCCCGTCGGCCTCGAAGGTGGAGACACCCTCGGAGGTCACCAGCCGGTACGGGGTGGTGTCCTCTCCCATGGGGAGCAGATCGGTGTACTCGAACTCAGGCATGTCGCCCATTCCTCACTCGACAAAACAGCGCGGCTGACCTCCGTTGGCAGCGTCCACCAGCGTAGGACCTGGCCGGGAGGGCGGGCTTGTGAGGTAAGGCTCAGTTCGCCGGCCCGGAGTTGTCCACACCCCTGGTCGCGATCTATCGCGAGTGGGTAATCTGCTGTCGTGGACCTTCAGAAGCGCCCCACCCAGCAACCGCCGTTGCCGTCCGCCGAGCTGCGTGCCTCCGACGCCGACCGCGACCGGATCGCCGACCTCCTGCGCGACGCCCTCGCCGAGGGCCGCCTCACCGCCGACGAGCACGCCGAGCGGGTCGAGGGCGTGCTCGCCGCCAGGACGGTGGGTGAGCTGGACGTCTTCGTGCGGGACCTGCCCGCCGGCCAGGCGGCCCGCAGGCCGGGACCGCCGTATGTGCCGCCGGTCTCCTCCGTGCCCAACCGCCCGACGCCCGGCGCCATCCCCCTCGACCCCGACGACCGGCTGATGGCCGTCTTCAGCGCCTCGATGCGCAAGGGCCGCTTCCGGGCCGGGCGGCGCATCCACGCGTACGCGATATTCGGCAGCGTCGAGATCGACCTCAGCGAGGCGATATTCGAGCACCGGCAGGTGATGATCAAGGCGATCTCGGTCTTCGGCAGCGTCGAGGTCCGCGTCCCGGAGAACGTGTCGCTGCGCGGCAGCGGCGGCGGCATCCTCGGCAACTTCGAGGTGCACGCACTGGATTCGGGAGAGACCGACGCCCCGGTGGTCTATGTGGACGGCCTGGCCGTCCTCGGGAACATCGAGGCGAGACCGAAGCGGGGGAAGGTGATCGCCGACCTCCTCGGCCGGGTCACCGACCATGTCGCCCGCCGGGTGGACGATCATTTGCGCAGGCATCAGGACCGTTGACGGGTGTGAATTCGACCGCGCCCGGACACGGCCCGAGGGGCCGGGTCCGGTTGTGGCCGTGCGGTGTGGGCGGCGAATTCCAGCGGATCGGGACTCAGTGCATAGGCCCGCGCACAGCGGGTAGGCCTTGCTGCATCGTCTCTCGCTCGCGAAGCCGTCGTCAGGAGTAGACCGTGCTGCATCCGCCGCATTCGTCCCTGCAGGTCGCTGCTGTTCCGCCCCAGCGGGTGCCAGTGCGAGACAGGGACCAGGACGCCCCGTGGCACACGGAGGCCGTGTGCCGGCGTGACGAGGCCGGGCTGTTCTTCGCCCCCTCCAAGGAACCCACCGCGTCCCGGCTCTCCCGCGAGGAAGCCGCCAAGCGCGTCTGCGCCCGCTGCCCCGTCATGGTCGAGTGCCGGGAGCACGCACTCCTGCAACCCGAGCCCTACGGAGTCTGGGGCGGCCTGACCGCGGCCGAGCGCCGGGTCGTCCTGGCCCGCAGGCGCCGCCGGGACGTGGAGCTGCAGAAGGCGGCGAGGGCGAACGGGGCGATAGCCGCGGCGGGCTGACACCCGTACATACGTGCAGCAAGGGCGCCCTCTCCGCACAAGAGGGCGCCCTGTGGGTGCCGAGGGGCAGAGCCCCGTCAGGGGCGCGGGGAACTCCGCGACCAGCCACGACGAACCCGCAGCCCACAACCGACCGCAGCCCCCGGCTCCCCCTGCTGGGCCGGCGGAGCTACTTGGCCTTCTCGAAGTCGATCGAGCTGTAGGCCCGCAGCTTGCTCAGGCGGTGCGTCGAATCGATCCGCCGTACCGTCCCCGACTTCGACCGCATCACGATCGAGTCGGTCGTCGCCGTCTCCGACCGGTACCGCACCCCCCGCAGCAGCTCCCCGTCCGTGATGCCGGTCGCCACGAAGAAGACGTTCTCGCCGGACACCAGGTCGTCGGTCGTCAGCACCCGGTCGAGGTCATGGCCCGCGTCGATCGCCCGCTGCCGCTCCGCGTCGTCCTTCGGCCACAACTTGCCCTGGATCGTGCCGCCGAGGCACTTCACCGCACAGGCGGAGATGATGCCCTCGGGCGTACCGCCCACCCCGAGCAGCAGGTCGACACCGGTGCCCTCCCGCAGCGCCAGGATCGAACCCGCGACGTCACCGTCGGAGATCAGCTTGATCCGCGCACCGGCCTCGCGGATCTCCTTGATGATCCCTTCGTGCCGGGGCCGGTCCAGGATGACCACGGTCACGTCGTCGGGCGCCGACCGCTTGGCCTTGGCGACCCGCCTGATGTTCACGGAGATCGGCGCGTCGATGTCGACGAAGTCGGCCGCCTCGGGCCCGGTGACCAGCTTGTCCATGTAGAAGACGGCCGAGGGGTCGAACATCGTGCCCCGGTCGGCGGCCGCGAGCACGGCGATCGCGTTGGTCATGCCCTTGGCCGTGAGCGTCGTCCCGTCGATCGGGTCGACGGCGATGTCGCACTCCGGGCCGGTGCCGTCACCGACGCGCTCGCCGTTGAAGAGCATCGGGGCCTCGTCCTTCTCGCCCTCCCCGATCACGACGACGCCGTTCATGGACACGGTGGAGACGAGGGTGCGCATGGCGCGCACGGCGGCTCCGTCCGCCCCGTTCTTGTCTCCGCGGCCGACCCAGCGGCCCGCCGCCATCGCGGCCGCCTCCGTCACCCGGACCAGTTCCAGGGCGAGGTTGCGGTCGGGAGCCTCGGAGGGGACTTCCAGTTCGGACGGCAGCTGATGATTCTCGGTCATCGGAGCGCACCTTTCTGATACGACGACGGCCGGATGAGGGTTCCGCCCGACTCTATCGTCAGTCCGACAAAATGAGCAGGGGACCCCACGGATGAGCGGGCCGGTGCACCTGCGACGATGAGGGCGTGGCAGGTACGAAAGGCAAGCAGACCGTCCGCGACATGGTCCTCTCCCTGGGGCTCATCGTGCTGGCGGCATGGGTCATCTATCTCTTCATCCCGCACGACGAGACCGAGCGGGAACAGAAGCGTGTCGACTACCGCGTCGAACTGCTGACGGCGCGTCGCGCGGCCTCCTATCCGGTGGCCGCGCCCGAGGGGCTGCCGCAGACCTGGAAGGCGACGTCCGTCCGCTTCCGGGGCGACGAGTCGGACCACTGGCACCTCGGCTTCCACGACCCCGACGGCGACTACGTGGCGGTCGAACAGTCCGCCGAGAAGCCGTCCCGATTCATCGAGGATGCCACCCAGGGCGCGAGGAAGACCGGGACCACGCAGGAGATCGGCGACCGGACCTGGACCCGGTACGAGGGCGAGCGCTACGACGCCCTCGTCCTGCGCGGCGAGGGTTCCACCACTGTGGTGACCGGCTCCGCGTCGTTCGACCGGCTGACGAAGATGGCCGAGGCGCTCCGGACGGAGTGACACCGCGGGCGGTGCACGGCTGTGAGCGTCGCGGGCGGTGCACGGGCCTGAGCGCTGCGGGCGATGCACGGCTCTGAGTGCCGCGGGTGGTGACCCCGCCGTGCGTGGGGCGGAGGTGAACACGGCGAAGGGCCCCGGCGATCTTGCCGGGGCCCTTCGCCGTCACATAACTGTGCCGGTGACTCAGACCGTGGTGACGACGTGGTCGAAGTCGAGGCGCGGGGAGCGCGGGTAGGACGCGCCCTCGCCGGGCCGGCCGATGTTGACCACCATCAGCGGGGTGTGGTCGTCGTCCAGGAACTCCTTCTGGACACCGGCGAAGTCGAAGCCGGTCATCGGGCCGGCGGCCAGTCCGGCGGCGCGGACGCCGATGATGAAGTACGCGGCCTGGAGGGCGGCGTTCATGCCGGCGGCCGACTCGCGGGCCGCACGCTCGGCGAAGAAGAGGTCCTTGGCCTGCGGGAACGCGGGGAACAGGGTCGGCAGTTCCTCGTGGAACTCGTTGTCCGCGGCGAGGATGGCGACCAGCGGGGCGGTGGCCGTCTTGGCCTGGTTGCCCTCGGACATGTGCGGCACGAGACGCTCACGGGCCTCGGCGGAGCGGACCAGGACGATGCGCAGCGGGGTCTGGTTGAACGCGGTCGGACCGTACTTGACCAGGTCGTAGATCGCCTGCACCTGCTCCTCGGTCACCGGCTCGTCGGTGAACGTGTTCGCGGTGTGGGCCTCACGGAACAGCAGGTCCTGGGCGGCGGGGTCGAGAACGAGGGACATCAGCCAACCTTCGTGCGATGTGGGGTGTACGACGTCGACCCTACGCGAAGGAAGTTCAAAGTTCAACGAAAGCGGGGGTGTGGTGATCCGCTTCACAACTCCTCCTCGAACGAGGCCCGTGCTGCACGGGCCGGAGTCACCCGGCCCGGCCGCCGGACTCCGTGTCGCCCCCGTCGTCCTCCGCCAGCGCCGCGTCCAGCCGCTCCCGCGCCCCGTCCAGCCAGCGGCGGCAGACCTTGGCCAGCTCCTCGCCACGCTCCCAGAGGGCGAGGGACTCCTCCAGCGACGTACCGCCCGCCTCCAGCCGGCGGACGACGTCGATCAGCTCGTCCCGGGCCTGCTCGTACCCCAGGGCGCGGTCGGTCTCCGAAGCCCCGGCCACCCCGGTCGTCCCGCCGGCCTCGCTCACGTTGCTGGTCATGCGGCCCACCCTATGCGTCCCCTCCGACAGTCCCGGTTCCGTCGACGGCGGTCCCTGCTCCGTCGACCCGGACGACGAACTCACCCTCGGCCACCCGCGCCCGCAACAGCTCGTCCGGCCCGGCCTCGCCCGGCGCGCGGACCACATGGCCGTCGGCCTTCTGCAGGACCGCGTACCCGCGCTGGAGCGTCGCCGCCGGGGACAGGGCCACCACGCGCGCGTGCGTGTGCGTCAACTCCGAGGCGGCACGGTCCAGATGGTGCCCGAGGCAGCGGCGGCCCCGGTCGAGCAGCGAGGCCACGTGGTCGGCGCGCTCGTCGATCATGCGGTGCGGGTCCTCCATCGAGGGGCGCGCGAGAGCGTGCGCGAGCCCCCGCTCCTCCCGCTCCACGAACGCTTCCACGCACCGGCGCGCCCGGTCCCGCAGCCACCGCACCCGCTCGTACTCCTCGCCCACGTCCGGCACGATCTTCTTGGCCGCGTCGGTCGGCGTGGACGCGCGCAGGTCCGCCACATAGTCCAGCAGCGGAGTGTCCGGCTCGTGCCCGATCGCCGACACCACCGGCGTACGACAGGACGCGACCGCCCGTACGAGCTGCTCGTCGGAGAACGGCAGGAGGTCCTCCACGCTGCCGCCGCCGCGCGCCACGACGATCACGTCCACGCCGTCCAGCGTGTCCAGCTCCTTCACCGCCCGCACGACCTGGGGCACCGCGTGCACCCCCTGCACGGCGACGTTGCGCACCTCGAAGCGGACGGCCGGCCAGCGCCGCCGGGCGTTCTCCAGGACGTCCCGCTCGGCCGCCGAGGCCCGGCCGCACACCAGCCCGATCAGCTGTGGCAGGAAGGGCAGCGCCTTCTTCCGCTCCGGCGCGAACAGCCCCTCCGAGGCCAGCGACTTCTTCAGCTGTTCCAGCCGGGCCAGCAGTTCACCGACCCCGACCGGCTTTATCTCCGTGGCCCGCAGCGACAGCTGGCCACGCGGCGCGTACCACTCCGGCTTCGCCAGGACGACGACCCGGGCGCCCTCGCCGACCACGTCGGCCACCGTGTCGAACACCTGGCGGTAGCAGGTCACGCCCACGGAGATGTCGTGCGACGGGTCCCGCAGCGTGAGGAACACGACGCCCGCGCCCGGACGCCGCGACAGCTGCGTGATCTGCCCCTCGACCCACACCGCGCCGAGCCGGTCGATCCAGCCGCCGATGAGGCGGGAGACCTCGCCGACGGGGAGGGGGGACTCGGCGGACGTGTTGAGTGCCATGCGCCGAGGGTAGCGGGGGGTACGGACAAGACGGCCTGACAGCTCGGGGGTTCGGGTGCGTCGGCGGCTGCGGGTGGTTCGTGATCGCGAGGAGCCCCACCGGACCTGCACCCGCCGAGGCTCAGGCACGCCCACCCCTCCCGCGCCCCCCCATCGGCCGAGGCCCCGCCGGGGAACCCCCTACGATGGAGGACATGACCGCTTCGCCTGGCCGCCGCCGTGTCCTCCTCGCCGCCCCGCGCGGCTACTGCGCGGGTGTCGACCGCGCGGTGATCGCCGTCGAGAAGGCCCTGGAGCAGTACGGGGCCCCGATCTACGTCCGCCACGAGATCGTCCACAACAAGTACGTCGTGCAGACGCTGGAGCGGAAGGGCGCCGTCTTCGTCGAGCAGACGGAGGAGGTCCCCGAGGGGAACATCGTCATGTTCTCGGCGCACGGCGTCGCCCCGACCGTCCACGACGAGGCCGCGCGCGGCAAGCTCGCCACCATCGACGCCACCTGCCCGCTGGTCACCAAGGTCCACAAGGAAGCGATCCGGTACGCCCAGGACGACTTCGACATCCTCCTGATCGGGCACGAGGGCCACGAGGAGGTCATCGGCACGTCGGGTGAGGCACCGGACCACATCCAGCTGGTCGACGGCCCCGAGGACGTCGCCAAGGTCGAGGTCCGCGACCCGTCGAAGATCGTCTGGCTCTCCCAGACCACCCTCTCCGTCGACGAGACGATGGAGACGGTCGGCGCGCTCAAGGAGAAGTTCCCGCTGCTCGTCTCGCCGCCCAGCGACGACATCTGCTACGCCACGCAGAACCGTCAGCTCGCCGTGAAGCAGATGGGCGCCGAGGCGGAGCTGGTCATCGTGGTCGGCTCCCGCAACTCCTCCAACTCGGTCCGCCTCGTCGAGGTCGCCAAGCTCGCCGGCTCTCGTGAGGCGTACCTCGTGGACTTCGCGAGCGAGATCGACGAGGCCTGGCTGGAGGGCGTTCAGACCGTCGGCGTCACCTCGGGTGCCTCCGTACCGGAGGTCCTCGTCGAGGAGGTCCTCGAATGGCTCTCCGAGCGCGGCTACGGCGACGTCGAGCTGGTCAAGGCGGCCGAGGAGTCGATCACCTTCTCCCTGCCGAAGGAACTCCGCCGCGACCTGCGCGAGGAGGCCGCGGCCCTGGTCGCCGAGCGCACCGGACAGGGCGCCTGACCGTCGGGACACCCGCCGTACGGCCCCGGAACGTGAAGGTTCCGGGGCCGTACGCGTGCCAGGACGTGAGGATCCGGCGCCCGGCGGCCGCCCGGGTACCTCGGGAACGTGACTGTCAGTCGTACGACGTAACGTAGGGCCATGCACATCTTCGGCGTGGACATCGGCGGTTCCGGGATCAAGGGCGCTCCCGTGGACCTGGACCTGGGCGACCTGGCGGACGAGCGACACAAGGTGCTGACCCCGCACCCGGCGACGCCCGACGCGGTCGCCGACGGCGTCAAGGAGGTCGTCGACCACTTCGGCTGGACCGGCCCGGTCGGCATCACCTTCCCCGGCGTGGTCACGGGCGGCGCCACGATCCGCACGGCGGCGAACGTCGACAAGAGCTGGATCGACGTCGACGCGCGCGCCCTGCTCAGCGAGCGGATCGGCGGCCTGCCGGTGACCGTGGTGAACGACGCGGACGCGGCCGGCGTCGCCGAGATCCAGTTCGGCGCCGGGCGCGACCGTCAGGGCACGGTCATCCTGCTCACCTTCGGCACGGGCATCGGCAGCGCCGTCTTCTCCGACGGCGTCCTCCTCGCGAACACGGAGCTGGGCCACCTGGAGCTGCACGGCCACGACGCCGAGACCCGCGCCTCCACCAAGGCCAAGGAGGACCACGAACTGACCTGGGAACACTGGGCCAAGCGGGTCACCAAGTACCTCGCCCACGTCGAGATGCTGTTCTCGCCCGAGCTGTTCATCATCGGCGGCGGCGTCAGCCGGAAGTCGGCGAAGTTCCTGCACCTCATCGAGGGCATCAGGGCCGAGATCGTCCCGGCCCAGCTGCAGAACAACGCGGGCATCGTGGGCGCGGCGATGCGGGCGGCCAAGGCCGACTAGGAGGTCGCGCAGAGAGGCATGTGCTGTGCTCATGGACGGCGGTGCGGGCGTTCGTCCCAGCGGTGAGTCGTCCATGACTGTCGGATGAGGCTACGCACGGTGATGATCGTGTCGGCGGGGTCGAAGAAGGCGTCGATGACGGTGGCCCGGCGCTCGTAGCAGCGGGCGAGGCGGTGGAAGGCGTTCTGCCAGGAGTGCGTGCGCTCCACGTGCCACCTCTGGCTCGCCTGGATCGGCGCCTTGTCGCCTTGGCGCGCGATCCGGCCGTGCAGGCCGCGTTCGCCGAGCAGGGCGCGGGGCTTGTCGGAGTCGTAGCCGGCGTCCAGGTGGACGGTGATGTCGGCGGGTAGCGGTCCGAGGTCGTTCAGGCGGTCCAGGGTCGGGGCGAGCAGCGGGGAGTCATGTCGGTTAGCCCCCGGACAGGACGCGGCCCAGCGGAATGCCGTAACCATCCGTCATGTCCGAGCGCTTCAGGCCATGCTTGCCGCGGTCGACCGGGGAACGCCCGGCCACCTCGCCGCCGCCGGGGGCTTTGGTGATGGCGCCGTCGACGGCGATCTGGTCCCACAGGGGTTGGGTCAGCCATGCCGGCGGTACGGGCACGAACCTTCCAAGTGATCAAGGTATGTCAGCCTCTTGATTGAGGCCGTTGACAGGCTGCGTCGAACTCGGCCCATGCCGTCCACGCTGTCTGTGCCTCACGGGGGTGCTCGGCGGCTCGTCGACCCGGCATGGTGCATGAATGTGTGACTGCCCCGGGGAAGGGCAGGGGTTCTCGGGCTGCCCTCCCCCAGGGTGGGGTCAGGCGGATTCGGTGGGAAGACCCGCCTCCACCCAGTCCTGGATGCCCTCACGGTACTTGCGGACATTGGTGTATCCGAGAGCGGTGAGCCGGTCGGCGACCTGCCTACTGTTGGGGCACGCCGGGTTGGAGCAGTAGGCGACGATCGCTGCGTCGCGGTCGGGGAGCAGGGCGGACGCCTGGGCCTCCACGTCGGCAAGGACCAGTTCGAGTGCGCCAGGAAGGTGCTGCTTGGCGTAGTACTCGCCGCCCAGAGTGTCGACGACGGTCACGCTGCCCGCGTCCATGGCTGCCTTCAGCTCGTCTCGTGTGATGAGTGCGGTCATGCCCCTGCCTTTCAAGAATCGGACTATAGTCCGGCTGTGGCTCACGACAATAACGGACCGCAGTCCGATTCCGCAATGCTGCTGGAACTCCTGCGCACCCCGCCGCCCAAAGAGCAAGCACGCTCGGCACGCAACCGTGCCGCCGTACTGGAGGCGGCCGCGCGGCTGTTCGCCGAGCACGGGGTGGAAGCGGTCTCCATGGACCAGGTGGCCGAGGCCGCCGGTGTCGGCAAGGGCACCCTGTACCGCCGCTTCGGCGACAAGTCCGGGCTGGCCGTCGCACTCCTTGACGCCCGAGAACGCGTACTGCAAGAGGCGATCCTGTATGGACCGCCACCGCTTGGCCCTGGAGCCGCCGCCGAGGAGCGGCTCACCGCGTTCGTCGACGCCTATGTCGACTACCTGCTGGAGAATCTGGCTCTCATCCGTACCTCGGAGACCGCCGCGGTCGGCGCCCGGTACCGGATCGGGGCCTACCGGTTCTGGCACCGCCACACAGCGATCCTGCTGGTCACCACACCCGACCCCGAACACACCGCTCATGCCCTGCTCGCCGCGCTGGCCGCCGAACACGTGGCCGCGCTCCTTCCGGAACTCGGCGAACAACGGATCCGAGCCGGCCTCATCCGCCTCGCCCGCTCGGCGATGCAACCCCCCAGCCCGTAGGGCAAGGGCCGAGTCGTGGACCCACACCTATCCGCGCGACCTCTAGGGCGACGGCGCGCAGGCGGCCGAGCCGGCAGCGGGCACCCACCGGCGAACGGGGCTCCCGTCCGCCGCCGGCCGCGACGGTCAGCGCCCCCGGGGGACGGAGCCGCGCGGCTGTACAGGTGGCCTCGGTGCCCGCGGCCCGGCCGGCCGACGGTCGTACGAGGTCCCGGGCCGGACACCGGCCGGCCGGCCCCGCGCGTCCCCGTCCCGGACCTGCCCGCCCTGCCCCCCGACCCGCGCCCGGCCCCGGACCTCCCGGCCGTCCCGCTCGTGCCCCCGCTCCTTTTCCCGCTCGGCGGCCCGCCGGGCCATCAGTCGCAGCTTGCGCACCGTCACGATGACCCCGGCGACCAGCGTGCCGCCGTACAGCCAGCCCGCCTGCATGGCGAGGGAGGTGACCAGGGCCATCAGATGCCCGCCGAGGCCGCCCTCGCCCTCGGCCAGCAGCGGCAGACCGGCCGCGAAGGCGATCGGTACGACGACGGGGGCGCTCGCCAGGTCACCGCGCCGCACCCACACCGCCGTCAACGCGCTGACCAGCAGGAACAGCACCCCGTACAGGACCGCGGACGCGCCGAACAGCAGCCGGTCGAGGCAGGCGAGCACGAACATCGCCAGCCCGCAGAACAGCCCGCAGCCCAGGTCGGTGAGGCGTGGATTCGGCATCCGGCGCACGGCCCGCACGACGCCCCGCACGGCTTGGAGCGGAGGTGGTACGGGCCCGCGCGCGACCGGAGCACGAGCCGGCGCGCCCACGCCGGGTACCCGGCCCGCTCTCCCCGCCTGCGGGGGAAGGGGTGGGACGCCCAGCCGCGGCCCGGTCCGAGGGGTGTGCGGGGACTGCGTCCTCTGCTGCTGCTCCACTCGTCCAACTTAGGTCGGTTAATGTGCCGAATGGGTTCACAGACACGCCGTTGAGCGGACCTTGGCCAAGCGTTCGATACCTCGCCGGACCGGGTGTCGGCACGCCGTAAACTGGGGGACCGGCCGGCCCTCCGGCCGCTGGGGCACGATCCACCGGACTGGCCTCAGGCCCCAGGCCCCGCCGCTCCAGCCCCCGGCCGCCTGGCCCTCCTACGTACGGGAAGTCGCAAACGTGTCGCTCACGATCGGAATCGTCGGTCTGCCCAACGTCGGCAAGTCGACCCTGTTCAACGCCCTGACCAAGAACGACGTGCTGGCGGCCAACTACCCGTTCGCCACGATCGAGCCGAACGTCGGCGTGGTGGGCGTCCCGGACGAGCGCCTGACCAAGCTGGCCGAGATCTTCAGCTCGCAGCGCGTCCTCCCGGCGACCGTCGACTTCGTCGACATCGCGGGCATCGTGCGCGGCGCCAGCGAGGGCGAGGGCCTCGGCAACAAGTTCCTCGCGAACATCCGCGAGTCGGACGCGATCTGCCAGGTCATCCGCGCCTTCCAGGACGAGAACGTCGTGCACGTCGACGGCAAGGTCTCGCCCAAGGACGACATCGAGACGATCAACACCGAGCTGATCCTCGCCGACCTGCAGACCATCGAGAAGGTCCTGGCGCGCCTCCAGAAGGAGTCGCGCATCAAGAAGGACATCGCGCCGAAGGTCGCCGCCGTCGAGGCCGCCAAGGAGATCCTGGAGAAGGGCGACACCCTCTTCTCCCAGGGCATCGTGCAGGGCTCCGGCAACGAGGAGCTCCTCCACGACCTGCACCTGCTCACCACCAAGCCGTTCCTGTACGTCTTCAACGTCGACGAGGACGAGCTGACCGACGAGGACTTCAAGAACGAGCAGCGCGCGCTGGTCGCCCCCGCCGAGGCGATCTTCCTCAACGCCAAGCTGGAGCAGGACCTCGCCGAGCTGGACGAGGCGGACGCGATGGAGCTGCTGGAGTCGGTCGGGGCCGAGGAGCCGGGCCTGGCCACCCTCGCCCGCGTCGGCTTCGACACCCTGGGCCTGCAGACCTACCTCACGGCCGGCCCCAAGGAATCCCGCGCCTGGACCATCAAGAAGGGCGCGACGGCCCCCGAGGCCGCCGGTGTGATCCACACCGACTTCCAGAAGGGCTTCATCAAGGCCGAGGTCATCTCCTTCGCCGACCTGGTCGAAACGGGCTCGGTCGCCGAGGCCCGCGCCAAGGGCAAGGCCCGCATGGAGGGCAAGGACTACGTGATGCAGGACGGGGACGTCGTCGAGTTCCGCTTCAACGTCTAGCCGCACCTCCGCCTCGTCGGCGTTGCCGAACGGGCAGGTCAAGAGGGTCTGACTCTTCCGAGTCAGACCCTCTTGTCCGGGCGCGGCGACGCCGGGCCGGGGCAGGGGGGTGTCGATCTCCCGGTGCGGGCAGTCCTTTCTCAGGCAGCCGCATCGGGCTGGGAGGGGGATCCCATGTGGGTGGCACTGGCGATACTCGGCGTGCTCGTGGTGTTCAACGGGGAGTTCCGTGTGCTGGCGGTCGCCGCCGGGGCGCTCCTGCTGTGGGTCGGCCACAAGCGGAGCAACATGCTGCTGACGGCGGTCGGCGCGGGGTTCCTCGCGCTGATGCTGTACGCGGCCTACTGACGCCCGGCCCCTGGCCAGGGGCCCCGGTGTGGTCCCGGCTCCTCAACTCTCCGCCAGCCCGGTCTTCAACCCGGCGCCGCACAACGGCACCACTGCCGTGCGCGCCCCCAGCGCCCCCTCCCGTACGGCCGCCCAACAGGCCACGCCCGTGGACTCGACGTACAGGCCCCGGGAGGCCAGGTCGCGTTGGGCGTGGCGGAGCTGGTCCTCGGTCACGGTGAGGAAGGTGCCGCCGGAGTCGCGGACCGCGCGGAGGATCTGGCGGGCCCGGGGCGGGCGGGGGATGGCGATGCCCTCGGCCAGGGTGGGAGCCGTGGCGGTGTTCCCGACCAGGTCGTCGGCGCCCTCGGTCCACGCGTGGGCCAGCGGCGCGACGGCGGCCGACTGGACGGCGCAGAGGGCCGGGCGGCGGTCGATGAGGCCAGCCGCGTGCAGTTCGGCGACGGCGAGGGCCGCGCCCAGCAGCAGCGTGCCGTTGCCGACGGGGACGACGATCACCTCGGGGAGCCTGCCGCCGAGGTCCTCCCACAGCTCGTGGACGTAGGTCTTGGTGCCGTGCAGGAAGTACGGGTTGTAGACGTGCGAGGCGTAGAAGACGCCGTCCGCGTCCGCCGCCTCCCGGGCCGCACGGGCCGCGGCCTCGCGGCCGCCGTCGACGATGTGGAGCTGCGCCCCGTGCGCCCCGATCTGCTCCAGCTTCTTGTCCGATGTGCCGGCCGGGACGTAGACCGTGCAGGGCAGGGCGGCCCGGGCGCAGTACGCGGCGACCGCCGTGCCCGCGTTGCCGCTGCTGTCGGCGATCACCCGCCGAGGGCCGAGCCGCAGCGCCAGCTCGGCGAGGAGCACCGCGCCCCGGTCCTTGAAGGAGAGCGTCGGCATCAGGAAGTCGAGCTTGGCCCGGATGCCGTCCTTCAGCTCGACGAGCGGGGTCCGGCCCTCGCCGAGGGAGACCGTGGGCGAGGCCAGGGGGAGACATTCCGCGTAGCGCCAGAGCGAGTTCACGCGGCCGGCCAGGGACTTGAGCGGTGCGGGGGTGGGTGCGAAGTCCAGATCCAGGGGGCCGCGGCAGGCCGGGCAGCACCAGGCGAGGGAGGCGGCGGGGACGCGCGTGCCGTCCGTCGGGCAGAAGCGATCCGGCAGAGGGGTCATGGGCGAAGGGTAGTGGCGTCGGCCGGGGTGGCCGGGACGATCGGTGACGGTGCGTCATGTGGTGTGTCATGCGGTGCCTCACGGTGGCGCGCCACGGCAGCACGCCATGGTGGTGCGCCCTGGTGGTGCGGGACCTGCGGCGTGGTCCCGCCGGCTGATCCCCATCGCCGGGCGGGGCCGCGCGGCGCGGCCCCCGTTCCTTCCCCGTACCGCCCCCGCCCTCCGTACCGCCCGCCCGAGTCGGCCGCTTACCATGCGCCAAGTCGTACGTCAGTTCCCACTCGCTCGGCGCAAGGAGCATCTGTACCCGTGGCCACACCTCCGCCCCTCGGGCCCCAGCCACCTCAGGGCGCCGGCCCGTTCCCGCCACCGGGGCAGCCGTACCCGTACCAGGTGCCTCCCCAGGTCCCGGCGCAGGTGTGGGGTCAGGCCTGGGGGCGGGCTTACCCGGCGCCGCCGCCCGCCCCGCCCCTCAACGGGCTCGCGATCGCCTCGCTCGTGCTCGGGGTGCTGTGCTTCCTGCCGGGCGTGGGGCTGCTCCTGGGGGTCGCCGCGCTGGCGCAGATCCGGAAGAAGGGGGAGCGCGGCAAGGGCATGGCCGTGGCCGGATCCGTGCTCTCGACGATCGGTGCGCTGCTGATGACGCTCGCGTTCACCACGGGCGGCGCGCGGGACGCGTGGGAGGGCCTGCGCGACGCGGCGAGCGGTTTCGGCGGCACCTTCTCGGTGGCCACGGGCGAGTGTTTCGACACGCCGACCGGCTCGCTGGAGGGCTACACGGCCGACGTCGACATCGTGCCGTGCGCCGGAGAGCACGACGCCGAGGTGTTCGCCGGCTTCTCGATGTCGGACGGTCCCTATCCGGGCGACGGCGCGGTCACGGAAGCCGCCGACGACCGTTGCTACGCGCGCTCCGAGTCCTATGTGATGGACCCCTGGGCGCTCCCGGCCGACGTCGACGTCTACTACTTCACGCCGACCCGGCAGAGCTGGCGGTACGGCGACCGTGAGATCACCTGCATGTTCGGCAACACGGACCCCGAGGGCAGTCTGACCGGCTCGCTGCGGCAGGACGAGACGACCCTCGACGACGACCAGCTCGCCTTCCTGAAGGCCGGCGCGATGCTGCAGGACGCCTTCGACGGGGTGCCGGACACGGAGTACGTCGAGGACGACCTGGCCGGGCACAAGGCGTGGGCGGCACAGGTGGTCCGGGCCATGAAGCGGCAGACGACGGCCCTGCGCGCCCACGACTGGGAGCCGGCCGCCGAGCAGGCGGTCACCGGCTACGTCGAGGCCCTCGACCGCGCACGCGGGGAGTGGGAGGCGGCGGAGGAGGCAAAAGACGCCGACGACTTCACCGACCACTGGGACAAGGCGTACCGGCTGACCGACGGCCCGAAGGTGGTCACCGCCCGCGAGGCTCTGGGGCTGGCCACCGAGTCACCGGCGTCCGACGGTGAGGGCGCCGGCGGGGGCGGTGACGGAGGCAGGGCCGAAGCAGAGGTGTGACGGTCCCCATAGTGGGGAGAAAGTGCCTGCGCAGGGCCCTCGCGGCACGCATGTCATCACATCGAGTGATTCTCTGGCCTTTGCTTGCATGGTCGAACCCACGGTTGCCACGCTGTTGCTGTCTGTACAACCTGATGGGAGTGGCCAGTGACTTTCGGTGAGCAGCCGGCCTATTTGCGTGTCGCGGGTGATCTCCGGAGGAAGATCGTGAACGGATCGCTGCCGCCGCACACCCGCCTTCCCTCTCAGGCCCGTATCCGCGAGGAGTACGGCGTGTCGGACACGGTGGCGCTGGAGGCCCGCAAGGTGCTCATGGCCGAGGGGCTGGTGGAGGGCCGCTCCGGCTCGGGGACGTATGTGCGCGAGCGCCCGGTGCCGCGCCGGGTCGCCCGCTCCGGGTTCCGGCCCGCGGGCGGCGCCACACCCTTCCGGCAGGAGCAGGCCGACCACGCGGCGCGTGGCACCTGGGAGTCGCGCAGCGAGCAGGTCGAGGCGGGCCGGACGATCGCCGAGCGACTCGCGATCCAGGCCGGCGACCGCGTGATGTGCACGCGGTACACGTTCCGGGACGCCGGGGAGGCCATGATGCTCTCCACATCCTGGGAGCCCCTCGCCCTCACGGGCCGCACCCCCGTGATGCTGCCCGAGGAGGGCCCCCTCGGGGGCATGGGAGTCGTCGAGCGCATGGCGGCGATCGACGTCGTCGTCGACAACGTCACCGAGGAGGTCGGCGCCCGCCCCGGCCTCGCCGAGGAACTGCTCGCCCTCGGGGGCGTGCCCGGGCACGTCGTCCTGGTCGTCCAGCGCACCTACTTCGCCTCCGGCCGCCCGGTGGAGACGGCGGACGTGGTGGTCCCGGCGGACCGGTACCAGGTGGCGTATCACCTGCCGGTGAAGTGAGGGCGGGCGGACGCCTGTCCGGGAAACCCGTTCATTCCGCGTGTACGGGACGGTGACGCGGGCATGGCTCAAGTAGCCGGTGCCAGTGGGAAGTTGGACGTGCGGGAGCCTCGGGGGCACAGTCCGAACGTAGTTCGAATTCGGTCGTTCTTGCCGCCGGGTCCCGATGGCGCCCGGTAGCTGCCCGTTTGCCGCGAACGGCACGGGGGTGCTGCTCGTCGGAGCGCAGGGGGGCGCGCGAGGGGTGATCGACGGCGCGTTCGACGGGGTGCGGCCGCCTTGCCTTGGCTGGTTGCGTACCTCTTTGTGAAAACACAGATTCGCTGCGTGAAGGTTAGGCGTACGCTCGGGCATATGCGGATTGCGGTTTCCTTAGGTGACGGGGCGCGGCGGCATCCGGGGGCGGGACCTGGGCGGGCCGGGGCGGGAAGGAGCGGTGGGGGTCGATGAACGACGGCACGATCACGCTTCCCTGGCTCGTCGTACGGCAGGACGACAACGGCAATCGCTACCGGGTGGGCAGGTACGCCACGCGCGCCGAGGCCCAGCAGATCGCGGACAGCCTCGACAGCCGGGGCCACAAGCAGCTCTACTGGGTCGAACGCATCGGGCAGAACGGCCAGAACGGGCATGGCGGGAGTAACTGATTCACCCTGCCCGGCGTCCGTGTCCGCTCCCGTAGGCTCCGCGCATGACCGAACCGATCGTGGTGGTGGGAGCCGCTCTGCTGAGCGATGGGCGACTGCTCGCCGCGCGCCGCAGCGCACCGCCTGAGCTGGCCGGACGCTGGGAACTGCCGGGTGGCAAGGTGGAGCCCGGAGAGTCACCCGAGCAGGCGCTCGTGCGTGAGCTGCGTGAGGAACTGGGCGTGGAGGCGAAGTCCGCGGAGCGGGTGCCCGGCGAGTGGACGGTACGGCCGGGGTATGTGCTGCGGGTATGGATCGCGCATCTGCTGTCCGGCGAGCCCCGGCCGCTGGAGGACCACGACGAACTGCGGTGGCTGACCCTGGACGAGGTGTGGGACGTCGACTGGCTGGACCAGGACGTGTCGGCCGTGATGGAGGTGGCGCGAGTGGCCTGGGGTGACGGGGGCTGACCGATCCGGCCGGGCGGGCCCTGTCGAGTGTGGCATCGACGTCGGGGGTCGGGGTCGGGCATCCGCCGGCGGCCCGGGCGCGGCACCACACTTGAGGCGTGCGGGCCTCGTGCTCTCGTCGTCCGTCGTGCGGCCTCCTGTCTTCCCCGCCCGTCGTGCGGACCTCGCGCCCTTGCCGTCCGTCGTGCGGGCCTCCGTCCTCCTCCTCCGTGGCGGTCCGTCCTGTCCTGCTCCGGCCGTCCCCGTTCTCCGTTCCAGGGATGCTGTCGCTTCGCCCTGGGGGCTCTGCCCGTCGGTGAGTATCGTGGCTGCGGGCCCGGTGTGACTGGTCGTGCGGTTCTCGGTGCTTCTCGCGGGCCCGTCGTGGGTGTGTTCCCTACGCCGTTCGTGCCACAGTGCGCCCTCGTGCGCGGTACTTCGGGAGGGATATCGGGTATGTGCCCCTTAACCCCATGAAACCGGACAGGGCCCGCTTCTGGACTGGGAAGTGATCGGCGTGATCGACAGCGAAGACGGCTGCGCCGAGTGGACCTTTCCCGCGGAGCCGGGGGCGGTGCGCGACGCTCGCGCGGTGGTGCGGAGGCAGTTGCGCGAGTGGGGTCTCGACGCACTCGGCGACATCACCGTCCTGCTGGTGAGCGAGCTGGTGACCAACGCGCTGCGGCACGCGACGGGACCCATCGGGGTACGGCTCGTGCGTCCCTCCGGCCCCTCGGGCGCACTCCTGGTCGAGGTTTCCGACCCCCTGCCCGATCCGCCCCGCGAACGCGCGGCCCATGTCGACGACGAGAGCGGCCGTGGCCTGCAGTTGGTGGCCTGCTCCTCGCGGGCCTGGGGTACCCGCCCTGGGGAGGCGGGCAAGACGGTCTGGTTCGAACTGGCGGTTCCCGGCTGAGCGATTCGGTCGGTGTGCGTCGGTGTACATCGGTGTACGGAGTGAAGAACCCGGTGCACGACGGGAGTCCACGGCGTACGGTCCGGGGGAGGGGCGGCTCCCCGGGGCGCGCGTGCGACCGACTGGTTCCAGCCAGTAGGGCTGGCTGGAGTCTTTGATTCGAGAGGGCACCGCCTGGTTAGAAGACTTGGGACTATGTTCCGGCCGGTCCAAAAATGATCGGGACCGTGCTGTGATCGTGAACACCGTGTTGCGCGGCGCCGTAGTGCTGGATACTGCGGGCAGCCGCCCCTGGTGACCGAAGCCGGACGCGGTGAGCTGGAGGGGACGGTTCGCGTGAGCGAGATACCAGCGAAGGCCACGAAGTCCACGGGTTCCCGGAATCCGTCGGACCGCGCGAGGCCCGAGGCCGCAGACGATTCCGGCCTGGGCGGAGCCTCGCGCGACTGCGGGCCCGCACGCGACAGAACGGGCGACGGTCACCCGGGCCGCGTGTCCGGGAACCGCGGGCCGGAAAGGCCGCCGTCCGGGGAGCGGACGGGTGCGGGGCGACCGTCCGGCGCGCGTACCGGTGACACCGGCGGGTCCGGTGGGGCCGAGGGCGGCGCGAGTGTCATGGGTGGTCACGGCACCGGGGACTCGATGTGGCAGACCAGCCCGCCGGGCTCCATCTACGACTACATCAAGGTCGCCTCGTTCTCGATCGGTCCTGACGGTCTCGTCGACCAGTGGAGCCTGCGCGCCGAGCAGTTGTTCGACATCTCCGCCGAGCAGGCCGTGGGGATGGACCCCATCGAGGCGTTCATCGACCCCGACCGGCGTGAAGAGGGCCAGCGGAAGATGGCCGAGGTCCTCGACGGCCGGGAGTGGACCGGTGTGGTCCCCTTCCGGGTGCCGGGTCCCGACGGGACGGAAGGGCTCGCTGAGGTCTACGTGATGCCCACCACGGTGGAGGGCGGCGAACGGGCCGCCGTGTGCATCGTCGTGGACGTCCGGACCCTGCGACGGATAGAGACCGATCTTGCCGCTTCGCAGGCGATTTTCGGCCAATCCCCGTTCGGTTTCCTGCTGATAGACACCGACCTTCAGGTGCGGCGCGCCAACCAGCGGTTCGCCTCCATCTACGGCGGCGACGTCGACGACCACCGCGGCCGGGGCGTCCGCGACTATCTGCAGTCCCCGGAGGCCGAGCGGGTCGAGGCCACCCTGCGCCGCGTCCTGGAGACCGGCGACTCGATCACCGACATGCACATCACGGGCTTCGTGCCCGGCTCCGAGGAGCGGCGCCACTGGTCCATCAACCTCTACCGCGTGCACAGCGGCACCGGCCGCCCCATCGGCATCGCCTGGCTCGGCACGGACATCACGGCCCGGCGCTCCGCCGCCCGTGAGGCCGCCGCCGCCCGGCGCAACCTCGCCCTCCTCAACGAGGCGGGCTCACGCATCGGCAACTCCCTCGACCTGGAGACGACCGCCCGCGAACTCCTCGACGTCGTCGTCCCCGGCTTCTGTGACCTGGCCGCCGTCGACCTCTACCAGGGCCTGCTGGTGGGCGACGAGACCCCGCCCGGACTCGCCGACGGCAGCGCCGAACTGCGCCGGGTCGCCTTCGCCAGCGCCGTCTCCGACGCGCCCTTCGTCGGCGGTCCCGCACCCGTACGGGTCGGCGCGGTCCACCACTACCCGTTCAACTCGCCCTGCGCGGACGCCCTGCGCACCGCCCGCCCGCAGGAGGTGCCGGAGGAGGGCAACCTCATCCAGTCGACGCTCGCCGTGCCGATGGTGGCGCACGACACCGTCGTCGGACTCGTGCAGTTCTCCCGTACCAAGGGCAGCGAGCCGTTCGGCGAACGCGACCGTGGTCTGGCCGTCGAGCTGGCCGCACGTGCCGCCGTCTGCATCGACAACGCGCGCCTCTACCGCCGTGAGCACGAGCGCGCCCTCATCCTGCAGCGCTCCCTGCTGCCGCCGGGCGACCCCGAGGCCTCCGGGCTCGACATCGCCTGCCGTTATCTCCCCGGCAACGCGGCCACCGAGGTCGGCGGCGACTGGTTCGACGTCATCGAACTCCCCGGACACCGCACGGCCCTCGTCGTCGGCGACGTCATGGGCCGCGGACTGCGGGCCGCGGTGGCGATGGGTGAACTTCGCACGGCTGTTCGCACGTTGGCCCTGCTGGACCTCGAACCCGCCGAGGTCCTGTCGGCGCTCGACGAGATCGCCCGCGGCCTCGGCACCCCCGGCGGCGGCCAGTCGGCCTCCCGTACCTCCGCCAGCCGCCCCCGCGACAAGGACCTCTCCGAGGTCTACCTCGCCACCTGCGTCTACGCCGTCTACGACTCGGTGACCCGCCGCTGCACCTTCGCCAACGCGGGCCATCTGCCGCCGGTGCTGGTCGAGCCCGGCGAGAGCGCGCTGATGCTCGACGTGCCGCCCGGCATGCCGCTCGGCGTCGGAGGCGAGCCGTTCGAGGAGGTGGAGGTCGAACTACCCGAAGGCGCGCTGTTGGCGCTCTACACGGATGGACTGGTCGAATCCCGTCACCATCCCCTCGACGAGGGCCTCCAGGCGTTCGTCGGCGCGCTCACGGACCCCGACCAGCCGCCCACCTCGCTGCGCGCCGACACGCCCCGGTCGCTGGAGGACGTCTGCGACCACGTCCTCAACACCCTCGACACCCACCACGGCGAGGACGACATCGCGCTGCTGATGGCCCGTGTCCAGGGGTTGCCGGAGGACTCCGTCGGCGACTGGACCCTGCCGCGGGAGCCGCGCAGCGTGGGCCGCGCCCGCGAGTACGCCCGCGGCCGGTTGCAGGCATGGGACCTGGAACCCCTCGTGGACACGGCGGAACTGCTGGTCAGCGAGCTGGTCACCAACGCGCTGCGGTACGGCGAAGGGGAGATTCGGCTGCGGCTCCTCCTCGACAGGACGCTGGTCTGCGAGGTGTGGGACGCGGGTCTCGTGCAGCCCCGCCGGCGCCGGGCCCGGGACACCGACGAGGGCGGCCGCGGGCTGCAGCTCGTCGGCCTGCTGTCCGCCGCGTGGGGGTCCCGCCGTACGCCCCGCGGCAAGACCGTGTGGTTCGAACTGCCGCTGCCGGGCGGGGAGCACGGGCTGACCGATCCGGCGGAGGCGTTGCTGAGCCTGTTCTAGGGCGGATGCGGGGGCGGCTCGTGCCGGTCAGAACTGGCCGCCCGACGTTCTGCGGGCACGGGTCGCCGTTCCGCCGTAGCAGGCGGGGCCCCGCAGATCCGCCCGGCCGTCCCCGTCGGGGGGCTCGCCGAGGACGATGCCGCCCAGCAGCGCGCCCGCCAGGCCGTCACCCACCGGGCCGCCGTACGGGTTGCCGTACGCCCGGACGTCCTGCTCGGCGAGGTGCCGGGCCTCCTGGGCGAGGGTGTGGGCCCGCCGGGAGCCCTCGGTGGTGTCGGCGCTCCCGTCCGGCCCGGCGGGATCCGTCGGCGCCGCCCCCGTCAGATGCCGTTCCGCCTCCGACAGCCTGATCCGGGCGGGCGCCCCCACCGCCGCCCGGTGCGTGGTGATGAAGTCGGCCGCGGCGGCGACCGCGCTGTGGGCCGGGAGGAACCAGCGGTCCTGGCCCCGGAGGACGTCGAAGGGGTCGTCGTACGGGCCGGCGTCGCGGGCGCCCCGCGCGGCGGTCACCGTGGCGTGCGCCAGTTCGGCGGCGAGCCGCTCCACCCCGGTCACGAACAGGTCCGCCTGGTCGATGGCGCCCTCGGCGGCCCGCAGGTGGACGGCCGCGATCCGCAGGTCGCCCGGATAGGCGGCCTGGCGGGCCCGGTTCAGCTCGGTGGTGGCGAAGACCAGGCGGTCCTTGGCCTGTTCGACATGGCCGACGACGGGGAGGGAGGCGGCCGGGACGTATGTCTCGCGCAACCCGGTGAGGGTGGTGGCCGCTGCCGCCGTACGCGCGGCCAGCTCGCGGAAGCGGGTCTCCGCGCACTCCAGGGCGGGGGTGATGTCCCACTCCAGGGAGCGGAGTTGGTCGAAGGCGGGAGTCGCCGTGTCGAGCCGCCGCTGTGCGGTCGTGCAGCGGGTGAGGACCTCCTCCACCAGCGCACGCTCCTCGTCGGGCGGTAGCGCCCCGCGCTCCTCCTCCAGCCGCAGACCCGCCCGGCAGGCCCCTACCAGCTCCCGTCGCGCGTCCGCCAACGCCTCCACGAACGGCTGCACCGCGTCCCGCCCCGCAGGCGTCTCGGCGAAGGCCAGGGCCGGGTCGAGCGCGATCGCGGGCTCCGAAGGGGGCTGGGAGGACTCTGCTGCCGCAGGGTCTTCGGGGTGCGGGTCGGTCGCGGAGCCGGTCGCGGAGATGTCGTCGGCCGACGGGACGGCGTCCGCGTCGGGGCGCTCCCCTTCGTGCGGCTGCCGGGGACGGGGCTCGCCCTCGTCGGCGGGGCTCACCGGACCGTCCGGGTGGGGCTCGGTGGCGTCCTCGCCCCCGGGCCGCTCCGGGGACGGCCCGGCGGTGACGTGACCCGGGCGGGCCGCCGCGAAACGGAGTTCCTCGGCGCTGGTGCGGACGCTGTCGTCGGTCTCCACGATGAGCCGGCGGGCCCGGAGGTGGAGGTCGGGCAGCGGGCTGGTCGGCGGTTCGAAGAGGCCGGTCGGTGTCGTGCGCAGCCGGGCACGGCGACGGCGTCGTACGAGTGAGTACGCGGCCACGACGACGGCCGCGCCCGCGGCGGCCACCGGCAGGATCAGATCCGCCCCGGACGCCTCGTCGTCCACCGGCGCCGCCGCGCCGGCGAAGGGTGCCGGGAAGTGCGCGCCGACGGCCGGCGGTGCGAGTGGCGCTGCGGCGGCCGGGTCACCGGGCCGGCCGTCGTCGTCCGGGCCCCTGGGGTGCCCGTCGGGGTGCGGGGCCGGGGACCAGGCGGGACCGGCCGGACGTACGGGGGGCCTCGGCCCTCCGGTCGTCACGCCACGCGCGGACGACCTGGACGGCTCGTCGCGGCCCGGGGTGGTGGGTTGCCCGCCCGCGGCGGGCCCGACGGCCGTGCCGTCCGCGTCCGGTGACTGGGCCGTGCCGTCCGCGTCCGGTGGCTCGGCCGGGGTGGCGGGGCCCCTGTCAGCCGCGGGGCCCACGGCCGTCCCGCTCCCGGACGGCACCCTGAACAGTTCGCCGCCGGCCGGAGGCACCCGTGGTGTGCCCACGGTGCTCCCGCGGGAGGGGGCCATGTCGGCGTGGCGGCCCGTGGGCTGCCCTTCGGCGGGCTCCGTTGCCGTGGGCAGCAGGAGCCAGGCCATGGCTGCGAGCCCTCCGAAGGCGGTGTGTGCCAGGCGCACGGCTATGTGCGACGTGGCGCCCCGCGGTCGGTTCCTTCTCAGACGCGACGTCACATTTGGGAGCGTATGGCCCTCCTCGCGCCGTCGCGAGTGGGAGGCGGCGGAGCGGGGGAGGCGGCGGTCGCTGCGGGGTGGCGAGGGCATGCCATGATCGCCTCCTGCGTGAGGAGGGGACGGCGGACCATGCTGACGACCATCGGGATCGGGGCACTCGTGGCGGCCGCGGTGGCCTCGGCCGCGTTCGGGGTCGTCGCGATCCGCACGCAGTGGCTGCTGCCCTGGCTGCGGCGCGGCACACCGCGGCCGGTGCTGTGGGGCTGGGCCACGCTCGCCGGGAGCGCGGGACTGTGCCTGTGGTGCGTCGGCATGACGGCCGGGCGCGCGGAGGTGTTCGGCCTCGCGGGCCTGACCCTGGTCATCGTCAACGCGGCGCTGTCGTACCTCGCGACCCGCCCCGCCCGCGCCACCACCCGCTGACGTCGGCGACGCCGCCGATGCCGCGGAGGATCCGGCGGCGACGCGGCGGCCATGATGATCGGGGGGCGGCGCGCTCCCTCACCCCGTCGAGGACCGTCTCCTGATCTTCGACCCCAGCCACACCAGCGGGTCGTACTTGCGGTCCACGGCACGTTCCTTCAGTGGGATCAGCGCGTTGTCCGTGATCTTGATGCCCTCGGGGCAGACCTCGGTGCAGCACTTGGTGATGTTGCAGTAGCCGAGACCGTGTTCGTCCTGGGCCGTCCTCTTGCGGTCCAGGCCGGTGTCCTCCGCCGCGTCCAGCGGGTGCATGTCCAGTTCCGCGACACGCATGAGGAACCGCGGGCCCGCGAACGCCGGCTTGTTCTCCTCGTGGTCGCGCACGACATGGCAGGTGTCCTGGCACAGGAAGCACTCGATGCACTTCCGGAACTCCTGCGGACGGTCGACGTCCTCCTGCATCATGCGGTACTCGCCCGGGCCGACACCCTCTGGAGGTACGAACGCCGGGACCTCGCGCGCCTTCTGGTAGTTGAACCCCACGTCCGTGACCAGGTCCCGGACCACCGGGAAGGCCCGCAGCGGAGTGACGGTGATCGTCTCTTCCCGGGTGAACACCGACATCCGTGTCATGCACAGCAGCCGAGGGCGGCCGTTGATCTCGGCGGAACACGAACCGCACTTGCCCGCCTTGCAGTTCCAGCGGACCGCGAGATCGGGCGCCTGGGTCGCCTGGAGACGGTGGATGATGTCCAGCACCACCTCGCCGTCGTTGACGTCGACCTCGAAGTCCTCCAGGCCGCCGCCCTCGACGTCACCCCGCCACACCTTGAAGTGGGCCGCGTAGCCGCTCATTCGTACAGCTCCTCTTCGGCGAGGTACTTGACCAGCTCCTCCTTGTCGAAGAGGGCGAGCAGGTCGGGACGGATGGCTTCGGTGGTCTCCCGGGTGAGGGCGATCTGGCCGACGACGGGGTCCCAGGTCTCCGGACCGCCGGTCGGATCCGCGAGCCGGCACAGCAGGTTGATCCGGCGCCAGCCGCGGTCCATCGTCGGACGGTCCTCACGGGTGTGGCCGCCACGCGACTCGGTACGCTCCAGCGCGGCCCGCGCGACACACTCGCTGACCAGCAGCATGTTCCGCAGGTCGAGGGCGAGGTGCCAGCCCGGGTTGAACTGCCGGTGCCCCTCCACACCCGCCCGGCGCGCCCGCACCCGCAGGTCGGCCAGCTTCTCCAGCGCCTGCTCCATCTCGCCCTCGCGGCGGATGATGCCGACCAGGTCGTTCATGGCCTGCTGCAGTTCCTGGTGGAGCGTGTACGGGTTCTCCGGCGGCCGGCCGGCCTCCAGGCCGGGCTCCGGACCCTCGGCGGAGAACGGCCGCAGGGCCTCGGCGGCGGCCGTGTCGACCTCGGTGTCGTCCACCGGGGGACGGGCGCCGGTCAGGCCCGCCGTGTATCCGGCGGCGTGCTCTCCCGCCCGGCGGCCGAACACCAGCAGGTCGGACAGGGAGTTGCCGCCCAGCCGGTTGGAGCCGTGCATCCCGCCGGCCACCTCACCGGCCGCGAACAGGCCCGGCACCCCGCGTGCCGCCGCCGTGTCCGACTCGACCGCGATCCCGCCCATCACGTAGTGGCAGGTGGGCCCGACCTCCATCGCCTCCGCCGTGATGTCGACGTCCGCCAGCTCCTTGAACTGGTGGTACATCGACGGCAGCCGCCGGCGGATGGTCTCCGCCGGCATCCGGGTGGACACGTCCAGGAAGACCCCGCCGTGCGGCGATCCCCGGCCCGCCTTCACCTCGGCGTTGATGGCCCGCGCCACCTCGTCGCGCGGCAGCAGTTCGGGCGGGCGCCGGTTGTGGTCCGGGTCCTCGTACCAGCGGTCGCCCTCCTCCTCGGACTCCGCGTACTTCTCCTTGAACACGTCCGGGACGTAGTCGAACATGAACCGCTTGCCCTCGGAGTTGCGCAGGACGCCGCCGTCCCCGCGCACCGACTCCGTGACGAGGATGCCCTTCACCGACGGCGGCCAGACCATGCCCGTCGGATGGAACTGCACGAACTCCATGTTCAGCAGCGGCGCCCCCGCGAGCAGCGCCAGCGCGTGACCGTCGCCCGTGTACTCCCACGAGTTCGACGTCACCTTGAACGACTTGCCGATACCCCCGGTGGCGATGACGACGGCCGGCGCCTCGAGGACGAAGAAGCGCCCGGATTCGCGCTCGTAACCGAAGACCCCGGAGACACGGCCCCCGTCCTTCAGCACCCGGGTGACCGTGCACTCCTGGAAGACCTTCAGCCGGGACTCGTAGTCGCCGGTCTCCTGGTGGTCCTCCTGCTGGAGCGCGACGATCTTCTGCTGGAGCGTGCGGATCAGCTCCAGCCCCGTACGGTCGCCGACGTGGGCCAGGCGTGGGTACTCGTGGCCGCCGAAGTTGCGCTGGGAGATCCGGCCGTCCTTCGTACGGTCGAAGAGGGCGCCCCAGGTCTCCAGCTCCCACACCCGGTCGGGAGCCTCGCGCGCGTGCAGCTCGGCCATCCGCCACTGGTTGAGGAACTTGCCGCCGCGCATGGTGTCGCGGAAGTGGACCTGCCAGTTGTCACCGGAGTTGACGTTGCCCATGGCGGCCGCGATGCCGCCCTCCGCCATCACCGTGTGCGCCTTGCCGAACAGGGACTTGCAGATCACAGCCGTACGGGCGCCCCGCTCGCGGGCCTCGATCGCGGCGCGCAGCCCGGCCCCGCCGGCGCCGATCACGACGACGTCCCACTCCTGTCGTTCGACCACGGACATCAGAAGCACCTTTTGTCTGTTAGAAGAGGACCGGATCGTCGAAGACGCCGGACGCGACCAGGTACACGTAGAAATCGGCGAGCGCCACACTCACCAGCGACGCCCAGGCCAGCTGCATGTGGCGGGCGTTGAGCTTCCCCACCCACTGCCACATCCGGTAGCGCACGGGATGCTTGGAGAAGTGCTTGAGCTTGCCGCCGACGATGTGCCGGCACGAGTGGCAGGAGAGCGTGTAGGCCCAGATCAGCACGATGTTGACGAGGAACACGAGGGTGCCGAGGCCCATGTGGCCCCACTCGTAGTGCTCGTTGCGGAAGGCCAGGACCGTGTCGTAGGTGAGGATGCCGGCGACCAGCAGGGCCGCGTAGAAGAAGTACCGGTGGAGGTTCTGCAGGATCAGCGGGAACCGGGTCTCGCCCGAGTACTTCCGGTGCGGCTCGGCCACGGCGCAGGCGGGCGGGGACGCCCAGAAGCCCCGGTAGTAGGCCTTGCGGTAGTAGTAGCAGGTCAGGCGGAAGCCGAGCGGGAAGATCAGGATGATGATCGCCGGTGAGATGCCCCACCAGCCGCCGAGGAGCTCCCAGTTGGGGCCGCCGCGCATGGGCGCGCAGCGTTCCGCCAGACAGGGCGAGTAGAACGGCGAGACGTACGGGGCCGCGTAGTAGTGCGCGTCGGCGAAGGCCCGCCATGTCGAGTACACGATGAAGGCCAGCAGTCCGGCGGCCGTGGCGGCGGGGGCCAGCCACCAGCGGTCGGTGCGCAGGTGCGGGGCGGAGATCGCGGCGCGCGTACGGGTCCGTACGCCGCCGCGTCGGGGATGGGGTTCTGTTGCCGGTGGTTCCGTACCAGTGGCCAACGGGGGACTCCCGGTCGGGTTCTTGGCGTCCAGGGGGCTGGGGCGGGGATTCAGGGGTGGTCGGTCACGGCGGTCAGGGGGCGCGGCGGTCGCGGGCGCCCAGGCCCTCGTCGTCCGAGTCCGTCCACAGCGAGCTGTCGTACGGGGTGTCGGGGATGGAGAGCAGGTCGGGGCGGCGCGGCTTCGCCAGGGCCGGGGCTGTCTCGCCGAGCAGCGCGACGCTCTCGCGCAGGTGGTCGGCGTCGGTCCGGACGCGGCGTATCTCCAGGCCGCTGCCGCCGAGTTGCTGTTCCAGGCGGCGTACGGACCTGGTCAGTTCGTCCAGGCAGCGCCGTACTGCCGTCAAGTCGTCTTGCACGGACATGACTTGCCCTCGCTTTCAGGGGGTGGTGACCCCAAGGCGGCAATGTTCATGCGCCTGCGAGTGTCGCGCGTCACACGGTGTGGTGGGAAGCCGTGTGCGGTGTTCTTTTGCGGCGGGAGAGTTCGGAGGGTGCGGTTGTCCGGAGGGTGCGGCCCGGCGGGGCTTCTCGCGCAGTTCCCCGCGCCCCTGACAGCCCAGGACCCCGCGGCCTTGCAAGGCGGCCGGTGCCGGGCCTGAAAGGCAGGGGCTCAGCCCATGTTCTTCAGGGGCGCGGCCGGCCCCACTCACCCGCCCCTCCGAACAACAGAACCCCCTCCCCGCGACGCGCCCGAACCGACTTCATGGCGCCCAAACGGGTGGGTTACGCGGCGCCCCTCGTCGTGTCGCCACCCCCGCGAGAACCCCGTCCTCTTCAGTGGGCCGCATCCGTCTGATCAGCTCCATATACCGCCGAACGTGATCAGAGCCGCCCCCGTCCCCGTTCTCCCACCGCGGAGCGAGGAGGTCGCAGTGATGCCGATTCCCCACGACCGCGTTCGACCGCGCGCCCGGCGCCGCACCCTGGCGTTCCTGGCCGCGGGCGTGCTCACGGTGCCCGGCTTGAGCGGCTGCAGCGAGGAGGACCCGGCGGGCAGACCCGTCGCCGGACAGGACATCGCGCCCGCCGCACGTGACCTCGTCGCCGACGGCGGCACCCTGCGCTGGGCCGTGGACGCCGTGCCGGAGACCCTGAACACCTTCCAGTCGGACGCCGACCCGACCACGGCTCGCGTCGCCGGCGCCGTCCTGCCGTCGATGTACCGACTCGACGCCAGCGGCCGCCCCCAGCTCAACACCGACTACCTGGAGTCCGCGAGGATCGTCGAACGCGAACCACGGCAGGTCGTCCTCTACAAGCTCCACCAGGAGGCGGTGTGGAGCGACGGCCGGGAGATCGGCGCCGCCGACTTCGCCGCCCAGTGGCGGGCCCTGTCCGGCAAGGACGCCGCCTACTGGACCGCCAGGAACGCCGGCTACGAGCGGATCGAGAAGATCGAACGCGGGGACAACGACCTGGAGGTCCGCGTCACCTTCGCCCGCCCGTACGCCGACTGGAAGTCCCTGTTCTCGCCGCTGTACCCGAAGCAGGTGATGGGCACCCCCGACTCCTTCAACGACGGCGCCCGCAAGAAGCTCAAGGTCACCGCCGGGCCGTTCGCGCTGAAGGAGGTCGACCGCAAGGGCGGCGAGGTCACGCTCGTCCGCAACCCCCGCTGGTGGGGACGGACCGCCAAACTCTCCGAGCTGGTCCTGCGCGCCGTACCGCGCGCCGAACGGGCCGAGGCGCTGGCCGAGGACAAGGTCGACATCGCCGAGATCGACTCCGCGCAGGCCGAGCGGATCATGCTCGCCTCCCGGGACCGGAAGAAGACGGCGCAGGGTGCCGGTCCGCCGCTCTCGCAGAGCGGCGCCCTCGGCCGACAGAGCGCTCACGGCCCCGAGTCCGGCCTGACCCCCGCGAGGTCGCTGCGGTCCTGGGCCGTCGCGCACGGCTCGGACGAGAAGGCCGCGGACGACGAGATCAGCGCCCGGAAGAAGCGGCGCGCGGCGCTCGCCGAGTACACCGCCCAGCAGTCCGCCCTGCGCGGCTTCGCCGTCCGCCGGTCCCTGGAACCCGCCTTCACCCAGCTCGCGCTGAACGGCTCCGACGGCCCCCTCGCCGACGAGCGCGTCCGGCGCGCCGTGGCCCGCGCGATCGACCGCGAGAAGCTCGCCGCCCTCGTCCTGGAACCGCTCGGTCTGCCCGCCGAACCCGTCGGCAGCCACCTCGCCCTCGCCGGCCAGGCCGCCTACGCCGACAACAGCGGCGCCCTCGGCGGCCAGGACGCCGACGAGGCACGGGCCCTCCTCGCCGACGCCGGCTGGGAACAGGGCGGCCCCCTCGAACCCCGCGAGCCCCTTCAGGAGAGCAAGAAGGCGGCCGGCGCGGAGGGGGAGAAGACCGGCACGAAGGACGCCTCCGGCTCCGACAAGCCGGGCTCCCGCCCCGACGAGCCCGGCCAGGAATCGGACGAGAAGGATTCCGACGAGAGGGATTCCGGCAAGAAGGATTCCGGCAAGAAGGATTCCGGGAAGTCCGGCTCCGCCGAGGACGAGAGCACGTACATCGTCGGCGGGGACGACAAGCCGTACGACGCCGACGAGACCCTCGCCCAGGACGGCAAGCAGTTCAAGCCGGGCGGCGCGCCCGGCGCGTACGCCCCCCAGGGGACGCGGGCGCCCGCCACGGCCGCGCGCGGGCCGCTCGCCAAGAACGGCAAGCTGCTGACGCTGCGCTTCGTGCTGCCGTCCGGACCGGGGACGGAGTCGCTGCGGACCGTGGGTGAGCGGATCGCGGTGATGCTGGAGCGCGTCGGGATCCGCACGGAGATCACGAAGGTCGCCGACGAGAGCTACTTCAAGGACCACATCGCGAACGGACAGTACGACCTCGCGCTGTACTCCTGGCCGACCTCCGCGTACCCCGCCACCGACGCCCGGCCGATCTACGCCAAGCCGGTGCCGGCGGCCGACGGTTCGCTGAACGTCGAGCAGAACTACACCCGCGTCGGCACGGACCGGGTCGACCAGTTGTTCGATCAGGCCGTGTCCACGCTCGACGAGTCCAAAACCCGCTCGCTGATCCGCAAGGCGGACGCCCGCATCTGGGCCGCCGCCGGGTCCATCCCCCTCTACCAGCGCCCCCAGCTCGTCGCCGCCCGCACCACCCTCGCGAACGCGGGCGCCTTCGGCTTCCAGACCCCCGTCTACGAGGACATGGGCTTCCTGAAGAAGGGGGCGAAGGGCCCGGCGCGGCCCACGGCCTCGTAGGAGATCATCGCTCCGCGGACCCCGGCCGCCGCCCCCGTACGGACGCGGGCGGCGGCCGGGGTACGGGCACGGGGAGGGGGAGGGCGATGCGCGACGAGGTACGGCACAGCCCTGCCGTCGGGACCGCCCGCGCGGTCCTGGCCGTTGTGGCGATCCTCACGGTGGGGGCGGCGGACTGCACGGGTGACCCGGATCACGGGGCCGCCCGCGGCGAGGCCGGGCGCACGCCGTGACCTGCACGGACGGCACGTACACCTGGTCCGGCGTACGACACCGCACGGAGCTGACGGCACTCGGTGAGCCGGTCACCTTCGCCAAGGGGACGGACTCCTAGGCACTGGGCGCGCATCTGAAGGCGGAGGAGCCGCTCGCGGACCCGTCCGAGGAGGAGCCGCCCGAGGAGACGGCCTTCGGCCGGCACGCCGGGCGGCTCGACGGCCCGTACTACCTCTGGAAGCAGATCGGGTTCGTCGACGCCCGCTTCACCTACACCTGCGGTGACGCCGATCCGGCCCGGGGCCACGTCCACACCTGGGAGACGGTCGGCTCGGGATTCCTGTCCTGCGACACCCCGCCGGACGGGGCGGCCGGGCGGGCCGCCGCCAAGGAGGCGTGCCCGGCGGGTTCGCGGGCGGCGAAGGCGGCTTGGGCGCCGGCGCAGCGCCCCTGAGCTGGGGCGGAGTCGGTCTGAGCTGGGCCGGAGCGGCCCGGGGAGCCTCGGTGCCCGCGGCCCCGTACCATGGGGTGAGGCCGTGGCGTGTCCAGCCCGGCAGGGTCCGCGCGACACAGATGTCAGCGCAGGCCGTCCTCACACTCCGGGAGAAGCGCCTCACTATGGCCACGCGCCACGACATCCGCAACGTCGCCATCGTCGCCCACGTCGACCACGGCAAGACCACTCTGGTCGACGCCATGCTCAAGCAGGCCGGTGCCTTCGCCGCGCACGCCGCCGAGTCGCTCGACGACCGCATGATGGACTCGAACGACCTGGAGCGTGAGAAGGGCATCACGATCCTCGCCAAGAACACGGCGGTGAAGTACCACCCGAAGGATGGCGGCGACGTCATCACCATCAACATCATCGACACCCCCGGCCACGCCGACTTCGGCGGCGAGGTCGAGCGCGGTCTGTCGATGGTCGACGCGGTGGTCCTGCTCGTCGACGCCTCCGAGGGCCCGCTGCCGCAGACGCGCTTCGTGCTCCGCAAGGCGCTCCAGCAGCGCCTGCCCGTCATCCTGTGCATCAACAAGACGGACCGCGCGGACTCGCGCATCGACGAGGTCGTCAACGAGACCTACGACCTCTTCCTCGACCTCGACGCCGACGAGGACCAGATCGAGTTCCCCATCGTCTACGCGTGTGCGCGTGACGGTGTCGCCTCGCTGACCAAGCCGGAGGACGGCACCGTCCCGGCCGACAGCAACAGCCTGGAGCCGTTCTTCTCCACGATCCTGTCGCACGTCCCGGCCCCGTCGTACGACGAGGAGGCCCCGCTCCAGGCGCACGTCACCAACCTGGACGCCGACAACTTCCTCGGCCGTATCGCGCTGCTCCGCGTCGAGCAGGGCGAGCTGCGCAAGGGCCAGACCGTCACGTGGATCAAGCGCGACGGCTCCATGTCCAACGTGCGCATCACCGAGCTGCTGATGACCGAGGCGCTCACCCGCAAGCCGGCCGAGGTGGCCGGCCCGGGTGACATCTGTGCCGTCGCCGGTATCTCGGACATCATGATCGGCGAGACCCTCGCCGACCCCGAGAACCCGATCCCGCTGCCGCTGATCACGGTCGACGAGCCGGCGATCTCCATGACGATCGGCACGAACACCTCGCCGCTGGTCGGCCGCGGCGGCACCGGCAAGGGTGCCGACAACAAGGCCGCGGTCAAGGACCGCAAGGTGACCGCCCGCCAGGTCAAGGACCGCCTGGACCGCGAGCTGGTCGGTAACGTCTCCCTGCGCGTCCTCGACACCGAGCGCCCGGACGCCTGGGAGGTCCAGGGCCGTGGTGAGCTGGCGCTCGCCATCCTGGTCGAGCAGATGCGCCGCGAGGGCTTCGAGCTGACCATCGGCAAGCCCCAGGTCGTCACCAAGGAGGTCGACGGCAAGGTCTACGAGCCCGTCGAGCGCATGACGATCGACGTGCCCGAGGAGCACATGGGCGCGGTCACGCAGCTCATGGGTGTCCGCAAGGGCCGGATGGACAACATGTCGAACCACGGCTCCGGCTGGGTGCGCATGGAGTTCGTCGTGCCGTCCCGCGGCCTCATCGGCTTCCGGACCGAGTTCCTGACGCAGACGCGCGGCACGGGCATCGGGCACTCCATCCACGAGGGCCACGAGCCCTGGTTCGGCGCGCTCCAGACCCGTAACAACGGCTCGCTGGTCGCCGACCGCGCCGGTGCCGTCACCGCGTTCGCGATGACGAACCTCCAGGAGCGCGGTGTGCTCTTCACCGACCCCGGCACCGAGGTCTACGAGGGCATGATCGTCGGTGAGAACTCGCGCTCCGACGACATGGACGTGAACATCACCAAGGAGAAGAAGCTCACGAACATGCGGTCCTCCTCGGCCGACTCGTTCGAGGCCATCGTGCCGCCGCGCAAGCTCTCCCTGGAGCAGTCCCTGGAGTTCTGCCGCGACGACGAGTGCGTCGAGGTGACCCCGGAGGCCGTGCGCATCCGCAAGGTCAACCTGGACGCCCGCGAGCGCGCCCGCGCCGCGAGCCGCGCCAAGCACGGCTGACGTTCCGTCAGTTTCCGTCTGTGAAGCCCCGGTTCTCCGCCTTCCGGAGAACCGGGCTTCCGGCCTGCCCGCACGGCGGGGAGGTGTCGTGGGATACCGGGGCTTCCGGGAAGCGCGTGAGGGGCCCGTGGGGGAGGCCGGCCACGTGTCGCCCGCTGTCCGATCAGCTGTCTGAGAGCTGTGAACCGCTGTTCGGATATCGGTGTTGCAGCGATCAAGTTTCGGACATGTAAACAAAAATCGTACCCCGAATGTCCGCTTCGCCGGTTTCTCTTACCGCTTGTCAAGCGCGACCAGGTGTCAATCTTTGCAATTTTTGCTCAAAATATGGACGGTAGGGAGATCCCTATGCCTTCCGCCCTTGACGCGCGTTGACCCGTTTGGCGAAAGTTCCCCCAAACCACAGAACCTGCCGGTATCTGTGCTGCGCTCAACTCTCCAACCCCCCGGGGGAAGAACAGACATGACCAGTCCAACCAAGGCCGAGGGCTCGGGGTCCGCGGTCGCCTTGGACCCCGAGCTGGCATCGACCAGCGAGAAGGTCGAGCCCAAGAAGCTCGAAGGCCGTTCCCCCGGCCAGCTGATGTGGCAGCGCTTCCGGCGCGACCGTACCGGCATGATCTGCGCCGGGGTAGTGATTTTCTTCTTCGTCATCGCACTGGCCGCGCCGCTGCTCACCGCGATCAGCGGGACGAACCCGTACACGCTGTACGGACAGGACCCCGAGTACGCCGACGTCAACCCCGTGCTGGACGACTTCGGTCTGCCGCTCGGCTGGTTCGGCGGTGTGTCGGGAGACCATTGGTTCGGCGTCGAACCGCAGTACGGTCGAGACCTGTTCGCCATGCTGGTGTACGGGATGCGCACCTCGCTGTTCATGGCCGTGGGCGTGACCGTGCTGGTGATGATCACCGGTGTCGTCATCGGTCTCGTCGGTGGCTACTTCGGCGGCAGGACCGACTACTGGATCGGTCGGGTCACCGACTTCTTCCTCTCCTTCCCGTCGCAGTTGTTCTTCATCGCCTTCATGCCCGTGGTGACCGCGTTCTTCGTGGACCCGCGGGAGGCGACGCCGACCTATCTGCGAGCCGTGGCCATCCTCGTCGTGCTGTGGGTGCTGGGCTGGATGGGTATGGCGCGTCTGGTCCGCTCCACCGTGCTGTCACTGCGGGAGCGGGAGTTCGTGGAGGCCGCCAAGGTCTCCGGGGCCTCGCCCTGGCGGATCGTCCGCAAGGAGATCCTGCCGAACGTGGTCTCGCCGATCCTGGTGCAGTTCACGTATCAGCTGCCCAGCACGATCCTCACCATCGCCTTCCTCTCCTTCGCCGGTGTCGGGTTCGTCGAGCCCACCCCGGACTGGGGACGGCTGTTCGCCGCCGGCGCCGACTACGCCGAGCAGGACCCGGCGTTCATGTTCTTCCCCGGAACGGCGCTGGTGATCTTCATCCTGTGCTTCAACCTCCTCGGAGACTCCGTACGGGATGCGTTCGACCCCAAGTCCGGGCGCTGAATCGTCCATTGGTGGGGGGTGACTGCCGCCCCCGCGTCGGCCTACCAGCCGCGTCAGGCAGTACTCATGGATAACAACCGACAGGTAGGTGCATACACCGTCATGAAGTCGCTCACCTCGCGCAGAGCGCGTGCCATAGTGGTCGCCATCGCGGCCGGCTCCCTCGCGCTCACCGGCTGCTCGGAGAACAAGGGCGGTAACTCGGGCAAGGACTCCAAGAAGGACCAGAAGGAAGCGGCCCAGCAGTCCTCGGCCGTGACCTACGCGGACGCCACCGCCTCCGCCGGCCCTGCCAAGGAGGTGCCCGGCGCCAAGAGCGGCGGCACGATCCAGGTTTTCCAGGAGGCCGGCCTCTCCCACCTGGACTCGGGTCAGATCTACGTCTCCGACGGTGGCCAGGTCTCCAACCTGATCTACCGCGGTCTGACGAACTTCTCCGAGGACGGCAAGGGCGGCGTCTCCGTCGTCGGCGACATCGCCACCGACTCGGGCAAGTCCTCCGACGGCGGCAAGACCTGGACGTACACGCTGAAGGACGGCGTCAAGGACCAGAACGGCAACGAGATCACCTCGGCCGACGTCCGCCACACCGTCGAGCGCATGTACGCCGAGTTCATCTTCGACGGCCCGAACTACCTCCAGACCTGGCTGAGCGGTCCGAAGTACCGTAAGGCCCTGCCGGACGGCGGCTTCGGCAAGAAGCACCTGCCGGACTCGGTCCTGGAGACCCCGGACGACAAGACCATCGTCTTCCACTTCGACAAGCCGCGTCCGGACCTGCCGCAGACGCTCGCGATGCCGGGCTACTCCATCGTTCCCGAGGAGACGGACACGAAGGAGAAGTACGACAAGGCTCCGGTCTCCCTGGGCCCGTACAAGATCTCCGAGTACAAGGTCGGCAAGACCCTCAAGCTGGTCAAGAACGACCAGTGGGACCCGAAGACCGACTCCGTGCGCCACCAGTACGTGGACGGCTGGAACTTCGACTTCGGTGTCACCGAGTCGACGCAGACCAAGCGTCTGATCGCCGACCAGGGCGCCTCGAAGAACGCGATCCAGTTCACCGGCAGCGTCGAGTCCACCCAGATCCAGGACGTCATCAGCGACCCGGCCGTCAACAAGCGGACGATCAAGGGCTACCAGCCCTACGTCATGACGCTGACCTTCAACCTGGACCGGGTGAAGAACAAGGCGGTCCGTGACGCGGTCACCTACGCGGTGAACTCCAAGTCGCTCATCGCCGGTGAGGGTGGTGCGTACGGTGGTGACGTCGCCCCCAACCTGTTCGCCCCGACCCTGCCGGGCTACGAGGCCAAGTACGACCCGTACGGCCGTCTGAAGATGCCGTCCGGCAACATCGAGAAGGCCAAGGAGCTCCTGAAGGACGTCCCGGCCGCCGAGAAGAAGCTCGTCTTCGCCTACGGCAACACCGAGCAGGGCCAGAAGCGCAAGGTCGCCATCGAGGACGCCCTGGGCAAGGTCGGCATCGACGTCGTCTCCAAGGAGGTCGACGCCGCGAGCTACTACGAGCAGATCGGCAAGGTCAAGAACCCGTACGACATGTACATCACGGGCTGGGGCCAGGACTGGCCGTCCGCCGGTACGGTCGTCACGCCGATCTACGACGGTGAGCAGGTCGCCGACGGTGCGCCGAACTACTCGCACATCAACGACCCCAAGGTCCAGGAGCTGATCGCCAAGGCTCTGACCCAGGAGCCGACCGAGGCCGCCAAGACCTGGGAAGAGGCGCACCACTACATCCTGGAGAAGGTCAACCCCTCCGCGCCGCTGTGGTACACGAAGCAGTTCCAGCTCTACGGTTCGAACATCGGCGGTGCCCGCTACAGCACCGAGTCCAGCTACATCGACGTCACCCGACTGTTCCTGAAGTCGTAACTCTCTACGGCTGACGCGGGAGTGCGCACCAGGCGGAGCGCACTCCCGCGGTTCCGTGAAACCCCTCCACCGTCTCCGCAGAGAGCAGCCTCCCCGCCATGCTTCAGTTCATCCTCCGGCGCACGGCCGGTGCCGTCGTCACCTTGTTCCTCATCGGCGCCGCCACGTTCTTCCTCTTCGTCGCCGCGCCCTCCGACTACGCCTCTCTGGCCTGTGGCAAGGACTGCTCCCCCGAGAGACTGGACAACATCCGCCAGGCGCTGGGTCTCAACGAACCGGTCTTCAAGCAGTTCTGGGACTTCATGTCCGGCATCGTGGTCGGCCGTGACTTCCCCGACGGCCACTGCCCGGCGCCGTGCCTCGGACAGTCCTTCTACTCGGGCGACTTCGTCTGGGACACGATCATGGACCGGTTCCCGCTCACCCTGTCGCTGACCGTCGGCGCCATCGTCGTCTTCCTGATCATCGGCCTCGGCGCCGGCATGATCTCCGCCTACAAGCGCGGATCGACCGTCGACAAGCTCGCCACCGGCACGTCCATGGTGCTCAGCTCGTTCCAGATCTACTTCCTCGGCCCGATCGCGCTGACGATCCTGGTGTACAGCACCGGCTGGATGGAAGACCCGAAGTACGTGCCGTTCACCGAAAACCCGGTCGGCTGGCTCGTCGGCCTCTCCATCCCCATGGTCGTGATGGCCACCATCTTCACCGCGCAGTACACGCGTATGGCGCGCGCCTCGATGATCGAGCAGCTCGCCGAGGAGCACGTGCGTACCGCCCGGGCCAAGGGCATGTCCAAGAAGTACGTGTTCTTCCGCTACGCCTGGCGCGGCTCGCTCATCCCGATCGTGACCGTCCTCGGCATCGACATCAGCGCCCTGCTGGGCGGCGGTGTGGTCACCGAGCTCACCTTCTCGCTCCAGGGCATCGGCCGCCTCGCCGTGGACGGCGCCGTCAACAAGGACCTCCCGCTGACGATGGGCGTCATGCTGTTCGGAGCCTTCTTCATCCTGCTCCTGAACATCCTCGTCGACATCGTGTACGCGTGGGTCGACCCGCGCGTCCGGCTCTCCTAGGAAGAACGAACCACCGTGACCACACTGACCAAGACCGAGGACTCCCCGGCCCCGACCGGGCCCGAGAGCTTCCTCTCGGTCCGTGACCTGCGGGTGCAGTTCTCCACCGAGGACGGCATCGTCAAGGCTGTCGACGGCCTCTCGTTCGACGTCGAGCGCGGCAAGACCCTGGGCATCGTCGGCGAATCGGGCTCCGGCAAGTCCGTCACCAACCTGACCATCCTGGGTCTGCACAGCCCCCGGACCACCACCGTGGACGGCGAGATCGTCTTCGACGGCAAGGAACTCGTCACCGCCACGGAGAAGGAGCTCGAAGCTCTCCGCGGCAACAAGATGGCGATGATCTTCCAGGACCCGCTGACGGCTCTCTCGCCGTACTACACGGTGGGCCGGCAGCTGTCCGAGCCGTTCATGAAGCACCGCGGCGCCTCCAAGAAGGAGGCCAAGGACCGGGCCGTCCAGATGCTGGAGAAGGTCGGCATCCCGCAGCCCAAGGTGCGCTTCGACGACTACCCGCACCAGTTCTCCGGCGGTATGCGCCAGCGCGCGATGATCGCCATGGCGCTGATGTGCGACCCCGACCTGCTGATCGCCGACGAGCCGACGACGGCGCTCGACGTGACCGTGCAGGCGCAGATCCTGGACCTGCTCAAGGACCTCCAGCAGGAGTTCGGCACCGCGATCATCTTCATCACCCACGACCTCGGCGTCATCTCGAACATGGCCGACGACCTGCTGGTGATGTACGCGGGCCGCGCCGTGGAGCGTGGCAGCGTCAAGGAAGTGCTGCGTACGCCCAAGCACCCCTACACATGGGGCCTGCTGAGTTCCATGCCGCGCCTCGACGGCGACATCCACGAGATGCTGACGCCGATCCCCGGCTCTCCGCCCTCGCTGCTCAACCCGCCCTCGGGCTGCCCCTTCCACCCCCGGTGCGCCTACACCGGCGAGGTCCAGGGCACCCTGTGCACCGACGTGCGGCCCCCGCTGGGCGAGGGACGCGCCTCCGCGTGCCACCTGACGGCGGAGCAGAAGCAGACCATCTTCATCGACAAGATCCAGCCCCGGCTGCGCTAGGGAGAACCGAGATCATGAGCGACAACCTCACCCTCCCCACACAGCAGGGCTCCGCCGGCACCTCGACCGAGACGCTGCTCGAAGTGTCGGGACTGACGAAGCACTTCCCGATCTACGGCGGGTTCCCGATCAAGCGCAAGGTCGGGGCCGTCCAGGCCGTCGACGGAGTGGACCTGACCGTCGGGGTCGGCGAGAGCGTCGGTCTGGTCGGTGAGTCCGGCTGCGGCAAGTCGACCACCGGCCGGCTGATCACCCGGCTGCTGGAGCCGACCGCCGGCAAGATCACCTACGCGGGCCGGGACATCACCCACGCCTCGCGCAAGCGGCTTGCCCCGGTGCGGTCCGAGATCCAGATGATCTTCCAGGACCCGTACTCCTCGCTGAACCCCCGGCAGACCGTCGGCACCATCATCAAGTCGCCGATGGAGGTCAATGGGATCGAGCCGCAGGGCGGCCGGGAGAAGAAGGTCCGTGAGCTGCTCGAGCTCGTCGGCCTCAACCCGGAGCACTACAACCGCTTCCCGCACGAGTTCTCCGGCGGTCAGCGCCAGCGCATCGGTGTGGCCCGCGCGCTGGCCCTGAACCCGAAGCTGATCGTGGCGGACGAGCCGGTCTCCGCGCTGGACGTCTCCATCCAGGCGCAGGTCGTGAACCTGCTGCAGAAGGTCCAGGACGAGCTGGGCATCGCCTTCCTCTTCATCGCCCACGACCTGGCGATCGTCCGGCACTTCTCCCAGCGCGTGGCGGTCATGTACCTCGGCAAGGTGGTCGAGGTCGGTGACCGGGACTCGATCTACAACCGGCCGCGGCACCCGTACACCCACGCCCTGCTCTCGGCGGTGCCCGAGGTCTCGGTCGAGGAGGAGGACCGGGAGCGGATCCGTCTCGCCGGTGACGTGCCGTCGCCGATCCACCCGCCGTCCGGATGCCGGTTCCGTACCCGGTGCTGGAAGGCGCAGGACAAGTGCGCCTCCGAGGAGCCGCCGCTGGTGCAGCTCTCCGGAAACAAGGCCGGTCACCTCACGGCCTGCCACTTCCCGGAGGACCCCACGACGGAGGCACGGGACGAGGACGTCGTGCTGGACCCGGCGCTGAAGGCGCTGGAGAAGGACGCGGACGCCGGGGCGAAGATCAGCAAGGACTGACCCGCGGGGCGCGTCGAAACGGCGGCGCGACTCCCGGAAGGCGTGGTGTCCGCGTCCTGGGCGCACGGAGCGAACGTGCTCCGCGCACCCAGGACACGGGCCGTAGGGAAAGCAGTGGGCCGGACAGGAAGCCTGTCCGGCCCACTGCTTTCTTCGGCGTGGCCCCCGGCTCCCTCCCGTACGCGTTCTCTTCGGCCTCTCGATCGACAAGCCCGGTGATCCGGCGGCACTGATCGCGGACCCGGCCGGCGGGCCGCAGTTGCTGTTCGTCCGGGTGCCCGGGGGGCACGTCCGCGAAGAACCGGATCCACTTCGACCTCAAGCGGGAGAGTCGGGCTGACGCCCCCCGGGCCCTACGCCAATCGCACCCGGGGATCGATCAGCGCGTACACCGCGTCCACCACGATGTTCGCGACCACGATCGCGGCCGCCGCCACCAGGACCACACCGAGGAGCAGGGGGAGGTCGTTGTCGCGGACCGCCTTGATGGAGAGGGCGCCGATGCCGTGGAGGCCGAAGGTCTCCTCGGTGATGATGGCGCCGCCGAGGAGGTAGCCGATGTCGAGGCCCAGGATGGTGACGATGGGGCCCATGGCGCCGCGCCAGGCGTAACGGAAGAAGACCGTGGACCGGGACAGGCCCTTGGCGCGGGCCGTGCGGACGTAGTCCTCGGCGAGGGTCTCCACGAGCTGGGAGCGGGTCATCCGGGTGTAGTTGGCGGTGAAGATGATCGCGAGGACCAGCCAGGGGAGGAGGAGCCCCTTGAACCAGGCCGACGGGTCCTGGGTGAAGCCGACCGCGTCCGAGGGGCGGGGCAGCAGGCCCCACTGGTCGGAGAGGTAGTACATGGCCACGACCCCGACGATGTAGATCTGGAGCGAGGAGCCCACCAGGGACGCCGAGGAGGCGATCTTGTCCAGGGCACGGCCCTGCGCCACCGCCGCGATCATGCCGGTGCCCACGCCGAAGACGACGAACACGACCGTGCTGCCGAGCGCGAGCGACAGCGTGGTGGGGAAGCGGTCGGTGATCAGGCCGAGGACCGGCTCGTGGTTGGTGAAGGAGTAGCCCAGGCAGGGTGCCGGGCAGTGGCCGAGCCCGGCGTAGTCCCGGCCGGCGAACACCCCGGCCAGCCAGTGCCAGTACTGGACGGGCAGCGGATCGGCGATGCCGAGGTTGTGCCGGACCAGGGCGAGCGTCTGCGGGGTGCACAGCTTGCCGCAGGCGGCGCGGGCGGGGTCGCGCGGGGCGACGTAGAAGAGGAGGAAGGTGATCGCGCTGATGATCAGGAGGATCAGCAGCGCGCTCAGTGTCCTGCGTGCGACGAAGCGGAGCATGGTGGTTCGGGTCCCGGTCCGGATCAGGCCTTGGCGTACAGCTTGTGGAGGAGGAACGCCGAGAACAGCGGGTCGAACTGGGCGCCGCCCACCTTGGAGCCGTACAGGTAGTAGCGCCGCTGGTAGGTCTCCGGGATGATCGGCGCCTCCCTCGCCATGATCGACTTGTCCAGTGCCGCCCAGGCCGCGTTCTCCTTCGTGGTGTCGGTGATGGTCGCGTCCTTCTTGATGGCCGCGTTGACCCAGCCCACGTTCAGCTGGGAGACGTTGGGGGCGTTGTCCGCGATGGTGGTGCCGTCGAAGAGAGGCTGGATGAGCGTGTAGGCGGCGGGCCAGTCCGGTGACCAGCCGTACCACATCACATCGAACTGGTTGTCGATCTGGCCGACCTGGTCGTAGTAGCTCGTCGACTCCACCGGCTTGACGACCGGGTCGAAGCCCGCCTGCTTCAGCGCGTTGGCGATGACGACCTTGGTCTTCTCGTAGGCGTCGTTGCCGCCCTGCGGGTAGGTGTAGACGATCTTCTGGCCGAGCTTGCCGGCCTCCTTCAGCAGCGCCTTCGCCTTCGCCGTGTCACCGCGCGGGTTCTTCAGCTTCCCGTAGACGTCGAACTTCACCCGGCCCGCGATGTCCGGGCTGAGGATGGTGGTCGCGTAGTCGCCGGCCGAGGGACCGCCGTAGATGGAGCGGATCTGCTCAAGCGGCCAGGCGTGGTTCAGGGCCTGACGGACCCGGACGTCCTTGATGCGGCGGCAGTTGATGGCGTAGTAGTACAGGCCGGTCAGCAGGCCGTCGATGGTGCGGGACTCCAGGGCGGAGTCGCTGATCACCTTCTGGATGCGCTCGGCCGGCACCCCGCTGTAGGCCATGACCGCGTACCGGTCGGTCCCCGAGTCGGCGATCAGCCGGTCGGTGGCCGGCAGGGCCTCGGGGCCGAACTCGAAGACGACGGAGTCCGGGTAGGCGTTGCGGATCGGGTCCGTCGCCGGGTCCCAGTGGGTGTTGCGCACCAGGGTCATGGACTTGTCCACGGAGTGCTGCCTGATGCGGTACGGGCCGCAGGAGACGGGGTCCTTGTCGTACTTCTCCTTGCTGTCGTGCGCGACCGGCACCGCACCGTAGGAGTGCATCGCCAGCGCCCAGTTGAGGTCGGGCCGGGCCGTCTTCAGATGGAAGGTGATGGTCTTCCTCGCGGTGTCCGTGACGACGGAGGACAGGTGCTTGCCGCCGTACGGGCCCTTGTAGACCGACCGGAAGTCGTTCGAGCCGGTCAGCCAGGTCTGGACGTAGGTCGCGCCCTCGGTGGTGAAGCTCGCGAAGCCGCGTTCGATGCCGTGGCGGACGTCGTCGACGGTCAGCTCGCTGCCGTCCTCCCATTTCAGGCCGTCCTTGAGAGTGAACGTCCAGGTCTTTCCGCCGTCCGTCATGGTGCCCGTGTCGGTGGCGAGGTCGCCGACGAGCTTCATCGAACCGTTCGCGGCGATCCGGTAGCCGGTGAGACAGCGGACGTAGAGGTTCGCGACCGTGGAGTTCCAGGCGAAGTAGATCCGCTGCGGGTCCAGGTGGGAGAAGTCGTCCGGGCCGATCGGGCGGATCGTGCCGCCCTTGCGCGCGCCCGGGACCTCGGGCGCGGGGCCGGTGGAGTCCGCCGCGGTGCCCACGGTGACCTTGGCGTACGTGGCGGCGGAGCCGGAGGCCGCGCCGCCGCTCGCCGGACCGCCCCCGCCTCCGCTGCTGCACGCGCTGAGAACGAGGGCGCCGCCGGCCGTCGCGACCGAGCTTGCGATGACGAAGTTTCTGCGGGAGATCGACATGGGCGTCCTGCCTGAATCAGTGAAGAGGGGCCGCCCGTGGCGGGGGCCTTCGGGGGAGGGGGCCTTGGTGAGGCGTTCAGCGTCTGGTCTTCGGGTCCAGCGCGTCGCGGACCGAGTCGCCGAGGAGGTTGAAGGCGATCACGAAGATCACCATCGAGAGGCCGGGGAAGAGCATGTACGTGATGTCGCTCTGGTAGACCTGCGCGCCGCGCTGGATCATCACGCCCCAGTCGGGGGTGGGGTCGCTGAGGCCGACGCCGAGGAAGGCGAGGGCCGCCTCCGTGGTGACGTACATGGGCAGCGCGAGCGTCGCCTGGATGAGGACCGGGGTCCACAGGTTGGGGAGCAGTTCCCGGAAGACGATCCGGGCCGCCGAGGCGCCGGTGACCTTGGCCGCCTCCACGAACTCCCGCTCGCGCAGGGCCAGTACCTCGCCGCGCAGCAGCCGGGCGATGGGGGCCCAGCCGAACGCGGTCATCACCGAGATCAGGCTCACGACCGTCAGCCAGGTCGGGGTGTTCTCGTCGGGCGCGACCAGGATCGAGATCAGCACCGGCCACATGGCGATGAAGAAGAGGGTGGAGGGGAAGGCCAGCAGGATGTCCACGATCCGGCCCACGACGTTGTCGACGCGGCCGCCGAGATAGCCGGCCGTCACGCCGACCACGATGCCGAGCCCGGTGACGAGCAGGGTCGTCACCGTGGCGATCAGCAGCGAGTTGCGGATGCCGTAGAGGAGGAGGGCGAAGACGTCCCGGCCGAGCTGCGGCTCGATGCCGAACCAGAAGTCGCCGCTGACCCCGCCGTTCGGTGCGACCGGGAAGCCGAACTGGTTCAGCAGGCCGGGCTGGTTCTGGCCGTACGTGGTGTACGGGTTCTTGCCGTAGAGCTTCGCGATCAGGGGGGCGGCGATCGCGGCGGCGAAGAACAGGACGACGACGTACGCCGACACGACCCCGGCGCGGTCCCGGCGGAAACGGCGCCAGGCGATACGGCCGGGTGAGCTGGTGCCGTGGCCTCCGGCGGGGCGGGGCGGGGCGGTGGGCGGCGCCTCGAAGGGCGTGTCCGTCGTGGATGCGGGCGAGGTCCCCATGAGGTGACCCTTCAACCGGCCGCGGGGGCGGGTCAATGCGTTCGTGGGGGCTTTGACCAAGGGGAGGGGGATTGCCGAACGCGCTCTTACGGGGGCGAACCGTTCTCTTACCGGCTCTTCGGGGTTCTCAGGCGCGGGAGGGGGTGGGTGTCCGCGGTACGTCGGCGAGTGCGGTTCCGGTGGGGCTTCTCGCGCGGTCCCCCGCGCCCCTGACAGACACAGGCCCTGTGCCCCTGGAAGACCAGGCCCTGCGGGCCTGAAAAGCACGGGGCGCAGCCCCTGCTCTTTTCAGGCCCGCAGGGCACCGCGCGACCAGCCCCACCGGACCCGCACCCGACAACGCACCCATACGGCTCCCCGAATGTGCGGTATACGCAAAACGCGTCGATATTGTCCGGTAACAAGAAGATCGCGCACGTAGGACGAGGAGGCACCCATGCGCGGAGCCACGCACGCTCGATGGATCGCCGGCGCGGCGGCGGTGGCTCTCGCCGCGACCGCCTGCGGGGGCGGGGACGACGACAGCGGCGGCAGCAGCGGCAGCGGCGACTCCGGCGCCGTGCTCAGCTCCTCGTGGGGCGACCCGCAGAACCCGCTGGAGCCGGCCAACACCAACGAGGTGCAGGGCGGCAAGGTGCTCGACATGATCTTCCGCGGGCTGAAGCGGTACGACCCGAAGACCGGCGAGGCGAAGGACATGCTCGCCGAGAAGATCGAGACGACCGACTCGCAGACCTTCACCGTCACGGTCAAGGACGGCTGGACCTTCAGCAACGGCGAGAAGGTGACCGCCAAGTCCTTCGTGGACGCCTGGAACTACGGGGCGAGCCTGAAGAACAACCAGAAGAACGCGTACTTCTTCGAGTACATCCAGGGCTACGACAAGACGCACCCCGACGACGGCAGCAAGCAGACCGCCGACACGCTTTCCGGGCTGAAGGTCACCGGCGACAACACCTTCACCGTCCAGCTCACCCAGAAGTTCTCGACCTTCCCCGACACCCTCGGGTACAACGCCTACGCCCCGCTGCCGCAGTCGTTCTTCACCGACCACGACGCCTGGCTCGCCAAGCCCGTCGGCAACGGCCCGTACGCCGTCGACTCGTACACCAAGGGCTCCCAGCTGTCGGTGCGGAAGTGGGACGACTACCCCGGCGAGGACAAGGCCCAGAACGGCGGTGTGGACCTGAAGGTCTACACCGACAACAACACCGCCTACACCGACCTGATGGCGGGCAACCTCGACCTCGTCGACGACGTCCCCGCCGCCCAGCTGAAGAACGTCCAGGCCGACCTCGGCGACCGGTACATCAACACCCCGGCCGGCATCATCCAGACCCTGTCCTTCCCGTTCTACGACGCGGACTGGAACAAGGAGGGCTCGGAGAAGGTTCGTCAGGGGCTGTCCCGGGCGATCGACCGCGACCAGATCACCGACACCATCTTCCAGAAGACCCGCACCCCCGCCACCGACTGGACCTCCCCGGTCCTCGGCGAGGAGGGCGGCTACAAGAAGGGACTGTGCGGCGACGCCTGCGAGTACGACGCGGACGCGGCCAAGAAGCTGATCAAGGAGGGCGGCGGCCTTCCCGGCGGCCAGGTCAAGATCACGTACAACGCCGACACCGGCTCCCACAAGCAGTGGGTCGACGCCGTCTGCAACTCCATCAACAACGCCCTCGACAACGACAAGGCGTGCGTCGGCAACCCGGTCGGCACCTTCGCCGACTACCGCAACCAGATCACCCAGCGGAAGATGAGCGGCCCGTTCCGCGCGGGCTGGCAGATGGACTACCCGCTCATCCAGAACTTCCTGCAGCCGCTCTACTACACCAACGCCTCCTCCAACGACGGCAAGTGGTCCAACGCCGACTTCGACAAGCTCGTCGACCAGGCCAACGCCGAGTCCGACACGACAAAGGCGGTGGAGACGTTCCAGAAGGCCGAGGAGGTCGTCCGGGACAACATGGCCGCCATCCCGCTCTGGTACCAGAACGGCAGCGCGGGCTACTCGGCGCGGCTGTCCGACGTGTCCCTGAACCCGTTCAGCGTGCCGGTGTACGACCAGATCAAGGTCGGCTGATCCTCCGTGGGACGGTACGTCGTCCGGCGCCTGCTCCAGATGATCCCGGTCTTCGTGGGCGCCACCCTCCTGATCTTCCTCATGGTGAACGTGATGGGCGACCCCATCGCGGGCCTCTGCGGCGACCGGGAGTGCGATCCGGCGACGGCCGCCCAACTGCGCCGCGAGTTCGGCCTCGACATGCCCGTGTGGCAGCAGTACCTGACCTACATGGGGAACGTCTTCACCGGCGACTTCGGCACCGCGTTCAACGGGCAGGAGGTCACCGAGCTGATGGCCTCCGCCTTCCCGGTCACCATCCGGCTGACGATCGTCGCGATCCTCTTCGAGATCGTCATCGGTGTCACCCTCGGTGTCGTCACGGGCCTGCGCCGCGGGCGGCCCGTCGACACCGGGGCGCTGGTGGTCACCCTGGTCGTGATCTCCGTCCCCACCTTCGTCACCGGTCTGCTGCTGCAACTGCTGCTCGGGGTGGAGTGGGGCTGGATCAGTCCGTCGGTCTCCTCCGACGCCCCCTTCGACGAGCTGATCGTTCCCGGGCTGGTCCTCGCCTCGGTCTCCCTGGCGTACGTCACCCGGCTGACCCGGACGTCCATCGCGGAGAACGCCCGCGCCGACTACGTCCGTACCGCCGTCGCCAAGGGACTGCCGCGGCACCGGGTGATCCGCAAACACCTGCTGCGGAACTCCCTGATCCCCGTGGTCACCTTCATCGGCACCGACATCGGCGCCCTCATGGGCGGCGCGATCGTCACCGAGCGGATCTTCAACATCCACGGCGTCGGCTACCAGCTCTACCAGGGCATCCTCCGCCAGAACACCCAGACCGTCGTCGGCTTCGTGACCGTCCTCGTCCTGGTGTTCCTGCTCGCCAACCTGCTCGTCGACCTCCTCTACGCCGTACTCGACCCGAGGATCCGCTATGCCTGAGCCGCTGCCCGAGGAGCCCCACGTGTCGGGCGGCCAGCGCGCTCCCGAGGGCGGGGCGATCGCCGCGACGGGGCAGGACGGCACGATGGACCTGGCCACCACCGAGGGGGAGACCCTGGAGAAGCGACTGGGCGACGGTCCGGCCGGCGGCGGCCCGGACGACAAGGCCCGCAGCCTGTGGTCCGACGCCTGGCGCGACCTGCGCCGCAACCCCGTCTTCATCATCTCGGCGCTGGTGATCCTCTTCCTGGTCGTCATCTCGCTGTGGCCGTCACTGATCGCCTCCGGCAACCCGCTCAAGTGCGACCTCTCCAAAGCCCAGGAGGGAGCGCAGCCCGGACATCCGTTCGGGTACGACGGCCAGGGCTGTGACGTGTACACCCGGACCGTCTACGGGGCGCGGATCTCCATCTCCGTCGGCGTCTGCGCCACGCTCGGTGTCGCGCTGCTCGGGTCGGTGCTCGGCGGGCTCGCCGGGTTCATCGGCGGCCACCCGGACTCGTTCCTGTCCCGGATCACCGACGTCTTCTTCGCGATCCCGGTGGTGCTCGGCGGCCTGGTGCTGCTCTCCGTGGTCACCAGCAACTCCATCTGGCCGGTGATCGGCTTCATGGTGCTGCTGGGCTGGCCGCAGATCTCCCGCATCGCCCGCGGCTCGGTCATCACCGCCAAACAGAACGACTACGTCCAGGCCGCCCGCGCCCTCGGCGCCTCCAACTCCCGCATGCTGCTGCGGCACATCACCCCGAACGCGGTCGCCCCGGTCATCGTCGTGGCCACCATCGCGCTGGGCACCTACATCGCCCTGGAGGCGACGCTCTCCTACCTGGGCGTCGGCCTGAAGCCGCCGAGCGTCTCCTGGGGCATCGACATCTCCGCCGCCTCCCCGTACATCCGCAACGCCCCGCACGCGCTGCTGTGGCCCTCGGGAGCGCTGGCGATCACCGTCCTGGCGTTCATCATGCTCGGCGACGCGGTCCGCGACGCCCTCGACCCGAAGCTGAGGTGAACCGCCGTCATGCTGCTCGAAGTGCGTGATCTGCACGTGGAGTTCCGGACGCGGGACGGGGTCGCCAAGGCGGTCAACGGGGTCGACTACGGGGTGGACGAGGGGCAGACGCTGGCCGTCCTCGGCGAGTCCGGCTCCGGGAAGTCGGTCACCGCCCAGGCGATCATGGGCATCCTCGACATGCCGCCGGGGCGCATCACCGGCGGTGAGATCCTCTTCAAGGGCCAGGACCTGTTGAAGCTCAAGGAGGACGAGCGCCGGAAGATCCGGGGCGCCGAGATGGCGATGATCTTCCAGGACGCCCTGTCCTCCCTCAACCCCGTCCTGTCCGTCGGCGACCAGCTCGGCGAGATGTTCGTCGTCCACCGGGGCATGTCGAAGAAGGACGCCCGCGCCAGGGCCGTGGAGCTGATGGACCGGGTCCGCATCCCGGCCGCCAAAGAACGCGTACGGGACTACCCGCACCAGTTCTCGGGCGGTATGCGTCAGCGCATCATGATTGCGATGGCGCTGGCCCTCGAACCCGCGCTGATCATCGCCGACGAGCCCACGACCGCGCTGGACGTCACCGTCCAGGCCCAGGTCATGGACCTGCTGGCCGAACTGCAGCGGGAACTGCGGATGGGCCTCGTCCTCATCACCCACGACCTCGGCGTCGTCGCGGACGTCGCCGACCGCATCGCCGTGATGTACGCGGGCCGCATCGTGGAGTCCGCCCCGGTCCACGACATCTACAAGGCCCCGGCCCACCCGTACACCCGGGGACTGCTCGACTCCATCCCGCGCCTGGACCAGAAGGGCCAGGAGCTGTACGCGATCAAGGGTCTGCCGCCCAACCTGATGAACATCCCGCCCGGCTGCGCCTTCAACCCCCGCTGCCCGATGGCCCGCGACGTGTGCCGCACCGACGTCCCCCCGCTGTACGACGTGGAGCCGGCGGACGGGATCCGGACGAGCGCCTGCCACTTCTGGAGGGAGTGCCTCGATGACCACCACCACGGCTGAGGCCGAACCGATCCTGGAGGTCAGCGGCCTGGTCAAGCACTATCCGCTCACCGAGGGCATCCTCTTCAAGAAGCAGGTCGGCGCCGTGAAGGCCGTGGACGGCGTCGACTTCGCCCTCGGCCGGGGCGAGACCCTCGGCATCGTCGGCGAGTCCGGCTGCGGCAAGTCCACGGTCGCCAAGATGCTGGTCCACCTGGAACGGCCGACCGCCGGCTCGATCCGCTACAAGGGTGAGGACGTCACCAAGCTGTCCGGCAAGGCCCTCAAGACCGTCCGCCGCAACATCCAGATGGTCTTCCAGGACCCGTACACCTCCCTCAACCCCCGGATGACCGTGGGCGACATCATCGGGGAGCCCTACGACATCCATCCCGAGGTCGCGCCCAAGGGCGACCGCCGGCGCCGGGTGCAGGAACTCCTCGACGTGGTCGGCCTCAACCCCGAGTACATCAACCGCTACCCGCACCAGTTCTCCGGCGGCCAGCGTCAGCGCATCGGCATCGCCCGCGGGCTGGCGCTGCGCCCCGAGGTGATCGTCGCCGACGAACCCGTCTCCGCCCTCGACGTCTCCGTCCAGGCCCAGGTCATCAACCTGCTGGACCGGCTCCAGGGCGAGTTCGGCCTGAGCTACGTCTTCATCGCGCACGACCTGTCGATCGTGCGGCACATCTCCGACCGGGTCGGCGTGATGTACCTCGGGCGGATCGTCGAGATCGGCCGCGACGCCGAGATCTACGACCACCCGACGCATCCCTACACGCAGGCGCTGCTGTCGGCCGTACCCGTCCCGGACCCCGAGGCCCGTGAGCACCGGGAGCGGATCATCCTCTTCGGCGACGTGCCCTCGCCGACGAACATCCCGTCCGGGTGCCGGTTCCGCACCCGCTGCTGGAAGGCGCAGGAGCGGTGCGCGCTGGAGGTGCCGCTGCTCGCGGTCCCCGCCGAGTTCCGGCTCACCAGCGGCCCGGCGGCCCATGACTCCGCCTGCCACTTCGCCGAGGAGAAGCAGGTGGTTCCGCCGGAGGAACCGGCGGAGGGGCCGACGGAGAGAACGACGCGGGAATCGCCGGACCATCATGTGAATGGGACGGAATAAGCCTACAAATCGACACCAACCGCGTTAACACGCAGGCAACTTCACCGACCCCGTTCCGATATACGGACGCGGGAATCTACTACGCGTACGGCCGTGCGGGTGCCGTAAACGGGCCGGGGCTCGCCATGTAGCCCCGGCCCGTTGCCGTGCCCGGCCGCCGGCCCGGCCGTCTCGTGCCTACGCCGGTCCCAGCGAACGCCTCAGGAAGTCGACCTGGAGCAGCAGCAGGTTCTCCGCGACCTGCTCCTGGGGGGTGATGTGGGTGACCCCGGAGAGCGGCAGGACCTCATGGGGGCGGCCGGCCGCGAGGAGCGCGGAGGACAGGCGCAGGGCATGGGCGAAGACCACGTTGTCGTCGGCGGTGCCGTGCACGATCATCAGCGGGCGGTGCGGCTCGGCGGGCGCGGAGAGCGCCTCGCCGGTGATGAGTGAACTCCTCGCGTACGCGGCGGCGTCCGCCGTCGGATCGCCCAGGTACCGCTCGGTGTAGTGCGTGTCGTACAGCCGCCAGTCGGTGACCGGGGCGCCCGCGATCCCCGCGTGGAACACGTCCGGGCGGCGCAGCACCGCGAGGGCCGCCAGCCAGCCGCCGTAGGACCAGCCGCGGATCGCCACCCGCGACAGGTCCAGCGGATGCGAGTCCGCCAGGTCGTGCAGCGCGTCCACCTGGTCGTCGAGGGAGAGCGTGAAGTCGCCGTCGATCGCCTTCTCCCAGGCGGGGGAGCGGCCGGGGGTACCGCGTCCGTCGGCCACCACCACCGCGAACCCCTGGTCGGCGAACCACTGCGAGGTGAGGTGCGCGTTGTGGGCGGCGAGCACCCGGGGGCCGTGCGGACCGCCGTAGGGGTCCATGAGCACCGGCAGGGGGGTGACCCCGTCGTAGTCCCTCGGCATAAGCAGGGCGCACGGTACGCGGCGTGCGCCCCCCTGTGTGAGGCGCATGCGCGGGGACATACCGGGGTCTTCCGCGTAGGACGCCACGGTCGCCACCTTCCCCGAGCCTCCGGCCGGGGGGACCCCCATCTCCCTTCGGTCGCCGTCCCGCAGTACCTGGACATGGGCGCCCGCCCGATCCGGAACGGCCGAGACCAGCACGGTGACGCCCCCGGCGCGCACGGCGGAGTGCACGCCGGGCTCCTGCGAGACGCGTTCCGTCCCCAGCTCGTTCACGCGGTAGACGTGGATCTCCCCGGTCTCCGGATCGGCCGCCGACGCGCCGGCCGACGCGGAGACCAGGACGTCGGCGTCGGCCACGTCGAGCACCGCGCGGACGTGCAACTGCGGCCCTGTCAGCGGCCGTTCGCCGACCGCCAGCACCCGCGCGCCGCCCTCGTCCGCGACACGCACGAGCTGTCCCGACGGACTCCACGACGGCACCCCGGGGAAAAGATCAAGCCAATGTGGATCTTCGTCGGCGTGCACCATCCGGGTCGCCCCCGTGTCCGGGTCGACGGCCAGGAACAACTGGCTGCGCTGGTCGCGCGCCTGCACCAGGATCAGCGGGGCACCCGCCGCTGACCAGTGCACATGCGCCAGATACGGGTAGCGCACCCGGTCCCACACGACCTCCGTGCGGGTCCCGGAGAGGTCGATCACGAACAGGCGTACGTCCGCGTTGGCGGTCCCGGCGGCCGGATACGCCACCCGCTGCGGGTCCCGTTCCGGCTGCGCGGGGTCCGAGATCCACCAGCGGCGCACCGGCGTGTCGTCCACGCGCGCCACCAGCAGGCGGTCCGACTCGGGCGACCACCAGAAGCCGCGCGAACGGCCCATCTCCTCGGCCGCGATGAACTCCGCCAGGCCGTGGGTGACGTTCTCCGACTCCTCCTCGGTGAGCGCCACGTCGTCGCCGCCCTCCACGCCGACGACCCGCAGGCCACCCCGGGCGGCATACGCGACGTACCGGCCGTCGGGGGAGGGACGGGGGTCGATCACCGGGCCGGGAACGGTCAGTTCACGCGCCGTGCCGGCCCGCAGCTCGGCCACGAAAAGCCGCCCCGACAAGGCGAAGGAGGCCAACTCCACCGCCGCGTCGGTGGCGTAGCCGACGATCCCGGCGCCGCCCTCGCGCAGCCGCTCACGACGGGCGCGTTCCTCGGCCGACAACTCCTCCGCGGAGCCGGCGAGGAGGGTGCCCGGGTCGGCCGCGACGCGTTCGCCGCCGCCCGGGAGGTCCAGAACCCACAGCTTGTGGGCCCGCTCGGTACCGGACGGGGACCGCAGAAACACGACACGGGAACCGTCCGGGGCGATGGAGAACGCCCGCGGCGCGCCGAGGGTGAAACGCTGTGTCCGGGCGTGTCGGCGGGGAAAGGACTCGGGCTGGGTCGTCATGTTCCGACCATATTGGCCATGCGCCCCCTTGTGCGGCCGTGCGCCGATCGATGCGCGCGTATGGATAGTTATGATCACTACCGCTGGGTGGGTATGAACCTGCTGGCCGCTGTACGGATTCACAACTGCGTCACCCACGTCACCGGTTGACGACGGCTCCGCCGTCAGCCCTCGACAACTGCTTCGCTCCCCAGGTCCCAGGGAACTTTTGGAGGTGAGCCGCCGTGGCACTCTCGATTTCGGCGGTGGTGCTGCTGGCGATCATCGTCTTCATCCTGATCAAGAAGTCAGGGCTGAAGGCACCACACGCGATCATCTGCATCCTGCTCGGCTTCTACCTCGCGTCCTCGACCATCGCGCCGACGATCAGCGAGCTGACGACCAACATCGCGGGCATGATCGGCAGTATCAAGTTCTGACGCATCCGGCCGCCGGGCTCCGCCCGGGCCCGTCCAGGGCCCCCGGAACCTCGCGGCCGACCGTTCTCGTACGAAACCTCGCGGCCGACCGCCGCCGTGCCGAGAACGCGCGGCCGACCGCGCCCGGCACAGGCCCGGTCCGGGCGCCTCGTAGGGTGGGCCCATGACGGATCTGCCCTCCTCCGGCCCCCGGCCGGAGGAACCCCTCTCCCGCGTCGGTCACCGACTGCTCCTGGTGCACGCGCACCCGGACGACGAGTCGATCAACAACGGCGCGACCATGGCCAGGTACGCGGCCGAGGGAGCCCGGGTGACGCTGGTGACCTGCACCCTCGGTGAGGAGGGCGAGGTCATCCCGCCCTCTCTCGCGCACCTCGCGCCCGACCGTGACGACACGCTGGGCCCGTACCGGGTGGACGAACTGGCCAGGGCCATGAAGGAACTCGGCGTCACCGACCACCGCTTCCTCGGCGGCCCCGGCCGCTACCGCGACTCCGGGATGATGGGCGTCGCACAGAACGAGCGCCCCGGCGCCTTCTGGTCCGCCGACGTCGACGAGGCCGCCGCCCACCTGGTCCGCGTGATCCGCGAGGTCCGCCCCCAGGTCCTCGTCACCTACGACCCCGACGGCGGATACGGCCACCCCGACCACATCCAGGCCCACCGCGTCGCCATGCGCGCCGCCGACCTGGCCGCCGACCCGGCGTTCCGCCCCGACCTCGGGGAACCCTGGGAGATCGGCAAGGTCTACTGGAACCGGGTGCCGCGCGGAGTGGTCCTGGAGGGCTTCGACCGGCTCCGCCGCGACCTCGCCGAGCCCGGACGGCTGCCGTTCCGGCAGGCCGCGAGCGTCACCGACGTGCCCGGCGTGGTGGACGACCACCTCGTCACCACCGAGATCGACGGCACCGGTTTCGCGGCGGCGAAGGCCGCCGCGATGCGCGCGCACGCCACCCAGATCGAGGTCGCCGAACCGTACTTCGCGCTCTCCAACGCGCTCGCCCAGCCCCTGCTGACCACCGAGTACTACGAGTTGGTACGCGGCAGACGCGAAGGGGGAGGCCGGGAGAGCGACTTGTTCGAGGGGATTCCCGGTATTTCTTTCGAGGAACGGCAGAACGGAACGGCCCTGTGATGCGTACGCATGGGTATGACAGACACGTCGTGTGCGCGCACGGCCACCGAGGGGCGGTCCTGCGATGAAGCGGACGGACCGGCCGACGGGCGGGGAAGGCAGCGCGCTCGCCCAGCCGTTGACCTTCCCCGCGCCGGCGCGCGCCGCCGCCCACCTGGGGCTCCTTCTGCTGGGAGCGGTGGTCGGGGTGGCCGGCGGGCTGCTCCAAGCGGCCTGGTTCCCCGGCGGATTGCTGCTCGCGCTGCTGGGTGCGGCCGGGGTCTTCCTGGGCGGCTCACGGGCGACGGGGAGCCGGGCGGGGGCCGTTGCGCCGGCCGCCGGCTGGATGATCTCCGTCGTCCTGCTGACGTCCACCCGGCCGGAGGGCGACTTCCTGTTCGGCGTGGGAGTCGGCTCCTACCTCTTCCTGCTCGGCGGCATGGCCGTTGCTGTGATGTGCGCCACCCTTGGATGGGGGCGGCAACCGACCGGGCCCGACGCCCGACTTGGGAAGTGACCACCGCTTCGCCGCGGTACGGGGGTGCGGGTCCGGTGTGGGTTTCCCACACGGTCGTGGGATACGCGCCGGAAGTGGCCAGTATGGTGGTGCGCGCCGCCGAGCTGCCCGCTGAGTTGAGGTCGTGACGGGCGGCGGAGCAAACCGGGAGAACCTGCCTTGAGTCGTGAAACTGACACTTCGTCCTCCGGGGCCAATGGGCGCGGCAGCACCGCGTACCCGTCGGGGACACCGCCGTACGGCACGCCCATGGCCACCGAGGCCGGTGCCGAGGCGGCCCGGTCGGCCGCCGGCGAGCGCCCGGACGGACCCAGGACCGAAACCACGCTGACCACACGGGTCCGGATCAACATCCCCGGCTCGCGCCCGATCCCGCCGGTCGTCGTCCGCAAGCCGGTCGCCGACGGCGAGGGCGCCGCGGACGACACCGGGTCCGAGTCGGAGACCACCGGCACCACCGCCATGCCCGTGTTCACGGACACCCCGGCGCCCGCGCCGGAACCCGCCGCGCCGGGCGACGACAAGCCCACCAGCGACTGGTTCGCGCCGCGCAAGGGCGCCACCCCGGCCAAGGGCACGAGCACCGGCGGCACCAACGGCGCCGGGTTCTCCGTCGGCACGCTCGGCGGCCAGGGCGTCTCCGCGCCGACAGGCCCCGCCGCGGGCGCCCGCCCCGGCGGCACGGGCGGCACCGGTCCGCTGTCCGGCAACCCCGCCGGCCCGCGCCCCGGCGCGACCGCCGGCCCCAGGCCCGGCGGGACCAACGGCGCCGGCCTGCCCGGGGCCACCGGCGGCCAGCCCGTCGCTCCCGGCCACGGCGGCGGCACCGGCTCCTTCGACGTCTCGGCCGCGCTGGCCGGCACCAAGCCCGAACGCGACGACCTGCCGTACTTCTCCGACAACGGCGGCTTTCCCGGCGGTCCCGGCGGTCCCGACGGCCGCTCCGGCCCGGCGGGCCCCACCGGCGGCCCCGTCACCGGCGACAGCCCGCTCGGCCCGCCGCCCCTCCAGGGCGGTCCCGGTGGCCCCGGCTACCAGGGCAACCCCTTCGGCGGCCCCGACGCCGACTTCTCCTCGCCCGGTGCCGCCGACGCCTACGCCCGCCCCGGCGGCGGCATCAGCGACGACACCGCGGTCCTCACCCCCCAGCGCCAGGCCCCCGAGCCGGGCTACGGCGGCTCCGGCCCCGTCGTCGACAACCCCTCCGGGCACACCCTGACCAGCGGCATCCCGGTCGTGCCGCCCGGCACCCAGGGCACGCCGTTCGGTGCGGGCGGACCCGACGGCGCGGTGCGGCACACCCCGCCGAAACTGCCCGACCCCGGCCCGCAGCAGAAGACCGGACCGGCGAAGAACGCGAAGAACACCAAGCCCGCCAAGCCGGCCAAGAAGAAGGGTCGCAGCAAGCTCGGGCTGCTCGTCGGCGGTGTGGTCGTCCTCGGCGGCGGTGTCTACGGCGCCGGTCTGCTGATGAACCACTCCGACGTCCCCAAGGGCACCACCGTCCTCGGCGTCGACATCGGCGGCGGCACCCGCGACGAGGCCGTCAACAAGCTCGACGCGGCCTTCGGCAAGCGCACCACCCAGCCGCTGAAGCTCTCGGTCGACGGCGAGACCGTCTCCCTCACGCCCGACCAGGCCGGACTCCAGTTCGACAAGCAGGCCACGGTCAGCGCCGCCGCAGTCAGCGACTACAACCCCGTCTCGGTGATCGGCTCACTCTTCGGCCAGCAGCGGGTCGTCTCCCCGGTCATGCCGGTCGACGAGGAGAAGCTGCGGGCCGCGCTGGAGCGCGCGGCGGGCGGCGCCGGTTCGGCGAGCGACGGCACCGTCAAGTACCAGGCCGGCAAGGCCGTCCCCGTCTACGGCAAGGCGGGCAAGGGCATCGCCGTCGGCGAGTCCACCACCGCCGTCGAGGAGGCCTACCGCACCCAGGTCGAGACCGGCAGCACCACACCGGTGCAGCTGCCGACCACGGAGAAGGAGCCCTCCGTGGGCAAGGCGGAGGTCGACCGGTTCATGAAGGAGTTCGCACAGCCGGCCATGTCGGCCAGCGTCACCGTCCAGACGGACGCCGCGCACGCCGTCCTGCTCAGCCCGCAGAACTCCCTGTGGAAGTTCCTCACCGTCAAGGCCGTCGACGGCAAGCTCGTCGACTCCTACGACGAGAAGGCGCTCAAGGAGCTCTACGGCGGCACCTTCGACGGCGTCCTCATCACCCGGGGCACCGGCGAGAAGACGCCGGTCACCGTGGAGGACGTCTACAGCGCCCTCCGCCAGGCCCTGAAGAGCACGACGAACCGCACGGCCACCATCGAGACGAACCCGAGCTAGCGGCTTCGAGCGCGACGCACAGGGGGCACCCGGCCCACGCCGGGTGCCCCCTCGTCGTACGCCGGTGCCGCCCCCTCACCCTCTCCGGTATGACTTCTGTCATGCAGGGGTCAGGACCGCCGACACTGCCGGACGCACCCCTCTCCCGCCGACGATGGGGTCCATGACGACCACGACGAGGGCCACCGACACCACGGTGGTGGAATTCGACAGGGTGACGAAGGCGTTCGGCGACGTACGGGCCGTGGACGGCCTCACGCTCGCCCTGCACCCGGGGGAGACCGTGGCCCTGCTGGGCCCGAACGGCGCCGGCAAGTCCACCACCCTGGACCTGCTGCTCGGCCTGAGGAACGCCGACAGCGGCACGATCGGCGTCTTCGGCACGACCCCGCGCGAGGCGATCGTCGCCGGACGCGTGGGCGCCATGCTGCAGAGCGGCGGCCTCATGGACGAGGTGACCGTCGCCGAACTGGTCCGGCTCGCCTGCGACCTGCACCCGAGGCCGTACCCGGTCTCCGACGTCCTCGCCCGCTCCGGCATCACCCAGATCGCCGACCGCAAGGTCCACAAGCTCTCCGGCGGCCAGGCCCAGCGCGTCCGCTTCGCCCTCGCCACGGCCGGCGACAGCGACCTCATCGTCCTGGACGAGCCCACGACCGGCATGGACGTCACCGCCCGCCAGGCCTTCTGGGCCACCATGCGTGAACAGGCCGACCAGGGCCGCACCGTCCTGTTCGCCACCCACTACCTCGAAGAGGCCGACGCCATCGCCGACCGTGTGCTCGTCCTGCACCGGGGCCGCCTGCTGGCCGACGGCACCGCCGTCGAGATCAAGGCCAGGGCCGGAGCCCGCAGGATCTCCTTCGACCTGCCCGACGGCGGGGCCGACGAGTCCGCGCTGCGGGCCCTGCCCTTCCTCACCACGATCACCGTCTCCCACAACGGCTCGGCCGAGGGGTCCGGCCGTACCGTCCGCATCCAGTCCGCCGACGCCGACGCGACCGTCCACGCCCTCTACGGCCTCGGCGTCTTCCCCCGCAACCTCGAAGTCACCGGCCTCGGCCTGGAGCAGGCCTTCGTCGCGATCACCGCCGCCGAGGAGGCGAAGCCGAAGTGAACAGCCTGATCAAGCTGGAACTGACCCGGGCCCTGCGCAACCGCAGGTCCATGTTCTTCTCGGTGCTCTATCCCTCGCTGCTGTTCCTGCTCATCGCCGGCAACGCGAGCAGCACCGAGAAGCTCGGCGACACCGGTCTGACCCTGCCGACCTACATGATGGTCTCCATGGCCTCCTTCGGGGCCCTGACGGCCGTCCTGATGGGCAACAGCGAGCGCATCGCCAAGGAACGCGAGGGCGGCTGGGTACGGCAGCTGCGGCTCACCCCGCTGCCGGGGCGCGGCTACGTGTTCGCCAAGACCGCCGGCGCGGCCGCGGTCAGCCTGCCGTCCATCGTGATCGTCTTCCTGGTCGCCGCCACCGTGAAGGGCGTACGCCTGGACGCCTGGCAGTGGCTCGCCCTCACCGGGGCGATCTGGGCCGGCAGCCTCGTCTTCGCCGCGCTCGGCGTCGCCATCGGCTACCTCGCCACCGGGGACGCGGTCCGCCCGATCACGATGATCGTCTACTTCGGCCTGTCGATGCTGGGCGGCCTGTGGATGCCGACGACGACGTTCCCCGAGTGGCTGCAGGAGATCGCGAAGTGGGTGCCGACGCACGCGTACGCCGCCCTGGGGCAGGCCGTCGAACAGAGCCGGGCCCCGCACGCCGGGGACGTCGCCCTCCTGGCCGTCTACTTCGCCCTGTTCGCGGGCGGCGCGGCCTGGCTCTACCGGAAGGACACGCGGAAGGCGTGAGCGGCGTCGGCATCGGGCAGCGCCCGCAGAACCTCAGACAGCGGAGCGTCAAGTTCCTGTGGACCGGGATCTGGCTCGCCTATCTGAGCGCCCCCGTCAGCGACCTGCTGCACGGGGGCCACAGCGACGGCGTCGTCGTCCTCGGCTGGATCGGCCTGGTGGCCTTCGTCGCCTGGTACTTCCTGCTGATCTTCCGCACCGGCCGCCGGGACACCACCCGGGCGGTGCTCGGCGCGCTCGCCGTCCTCGCCGCCCAGTCCGCGCTGCTGTCCCTCAGCCTCGGCCGCGAGTGGCTCGTCCTCTTCGTCTACGTGTCGGTCGCCTCCGGCGCCGCCCTCCCGCCGCGGCTCGCCCGCTTCACGATCCCGGCGGTGTCGGCCCTGCTCACGGCCATCGCCCTCGCCCTGCCGGGCGGGGAGGCCTATCTCGCCTCCCTGCTCCTGCCGGCCCTCCTCGGCGGCTTCTCGATGACCGGGGTCCGCGAACTGATCCGGACCACGCAGGAACTCCGCGAGGCCAGGGCCACCGTCGCCCAGCTGGCCGCGAACGAGGAGCGGCTGCGGCTCGCCCGCGATCTGCACGACCTCCTCGGTCACTCCCTCTCGCTGATCACGCTCAAGAGCGAGCTGGCGGGCCGGATGCTCCCCGGCCACCCCGACAAGGCCGCCCAGCAGGTCGCCGACATCGAACAGGTCAGCCGTCAGGCCCTGGTCGACGTCCGCGAGGCCGTCACCGGCTACCGGCGCCCCCGTCTCGGCGCGGAACTCGCGGGCGCCCGGGACGCGTTGACGGCGGCCGGTATCGCCGCCGACCTGCTCGCCGACCCCGGTTCCCCCCTCACCGACGCCTCCGAGGACAGCGAGTCCGCCCTCGCCTGGGCGCTGCGCGAGGCCGTCACCAACGTCGTACGGCACAGCGGCGCCCGGCGCTGCACGGTGGACCTCGTCCGCCGCCAGACCCTCGACGGCCCGATCCTCGAACTCACCGTGGACGACGACGGAGCAGGCGCTCCCAAAGGCCCGGCCGGCGCCCCCGGGGACAGCCCCGGCAGCGGTCTCGCGGGCCTCGCCGAACGGCTGGAGAAGGTGGGCGGCACCCTGGAGGCGGGCCGCTCCCGGCACGGCTTCCGCCTGGTCGCCAGGGCCCCCGCCATGCCCCGGGACCCGGACGTAGGATCCCGCGCATGACGCGCACGATCAAGGTCCTGCTCGCCGAGGACCAGTCCATGGTCCGCGAGGCCCTGGCGGCCCTGCTGGGCCTGGAGGACGACATCGAGGTCGTGGCCCAGGTGGCCCGCGGCGACGAGGTCCTGGCCGCCGCCCGCGCCCACGCCGTCGACGTGGCCCTGCTCGACATCGAGATGCCGGGCGCGACGGGCATCGAGGCCGCCGCCGAGCTGCACCGGGCCCTTCCGGCGGTGCGACTCGTCGTCCTCACCACCTTCGGCCGCCCCGGGTACCTGCGCAGCGCCATGGAAGCCGGCGCCGACGCCTTCCTGGTCAAGGACGCCCCCGCCGCCCAGCTCGCGGACGCGGTACGCCGGGTCCTGGCGGGCGAGCGGGTGATCGACCCGACGCTGGCGGCGGCGGCCCTGGCCGGGGGAGCGAACCCGCTGACGGACCGGGAACGCGAGGTCCTGCGCGCGGCGGCCGACGGCTCCACGAACGCGGAGCTCGCCGAGGCCCTGCACCTCTCCCCGGGCACGGTCCGCAACTACCTGTCGACGGCGATCCACAAGCTGGCGGTGCGCAACAGGACGGAGGCGGTCCGCACGGCGCGGGAGAAGGGCTGGCTGTGACCGCCGGGGCGGGCGCGGAGAACCCGGTGTCGACCACCCCACGACCCTCGGGCGCCCTCAGTTCAGCAGCGCCCGGGCCGCCCCCGCCTGCCTGCGCACCTTCTCCGCGGCGCCCTCGTCCACGCCGCCCACCACCTCGGCGTACTCCTCCAGCGCGGCGGCGCCCCGCACGTACTCCCCCCGCTGCACGAGCAGCCGCGCCCACTCGTACCGCAGCCGCGCCGGATGCGAGGGCATCGCCAGCGACAACTCCAGCGCCCACAACGCGACATCCGTCCGCTCGGGCCGGGCCGCCGCCCACGCGCGCACGTTGTTGAGGACCCGGACCACCACCTCCAGCGGGTCGGCCGGTGTCAGCATCCCGGCATCCAGCGGCGCCCCGGTCGCCCCCGCGACCAGCAGCTTCGCGTCGTTGCCGGTCAGCACCCGCCCCCCGTCGAACGGGTCGGCGAGCACCTGCTCCTCGGGCGGCCCGAACCCCACCACGAAGTGCCCCGGCAGCGCGACCCCGTGGACCGGTGCACCCGCCCGCCGGGCCACCTCCATCCACACCACCGACAGCAGGATCGGCAGCCCGCGCCGCCGTTCGAGCACCTGGTGCAGCAGCGACGACTCCAGCCGCTGGTAGTCGCCGGGCGAGCCCCGGAACCCGTGGCGCTCCCCGAGCAGTGCGGCCGTCGCCTCCGCCCACGCGCGGGGTGCACCGGGCCGGTACGGCATCAGCCCGGCCAGCCGGTCGAGTTCGATCCCGGCGGCGTCGAGCCCCGCCTCGTCGAGCGCCCCGTCGCCCGCCGCTCCCACCAGCAGGCACAGCAGGGCCAGGTCGGGCCGCTCGGCCCGTGCCTCCTCGGCGAACCGCCGCCGTACCTCGTCGGCCCGCTCCGGCTCCGGAGGACGCGGCGCGGCCGGCCGGTGCCCGCTCACGGCGATCCGTCCGGCGCGGAGCCGAAGCCGGTGCCGGTACGGGCACCCGTAGCGCCACCGGGTCCGGTGTCCTCCGGTTCCGGCTCCCGGTAGTGGTGGTACGAGTGATGCGCCGCGAACCCCATCCCGGCGTAGAGCGCCCGCGCCCCCGCGTTGTCCGTCTCCACCTGCAGCCATCCCGCCGAGGCGCCCTCGTCCAGGGCCCGCAGCGCCAGCGCCGCCATCACCCTCGTCGCGAGACCCCGCCGGCGCTGGGCGGGATCGACCTCGACGGCGGAGAACCCGGCCCACCGCCCGTCCACGACACACCGTCCGATGGCCGCGGGCCCCGCGCCCTCCGCCCCCGGCACGGTCGCGAACCACACCGAGGGCCCGCTCCCGAGCACCTTCAGCGCGACCTCGCCGAGGCCCTTGCGCTGGTAGCGGCCGAGCCAGGCCTCGTCCGCGCTCCGGGACAGCTCCACCCCGCCCGCCTCCGGGTCCGCGACCGGCGCGAGCGCGCCGGTCCACACCTCGGCGGTGACGGCACTGACCCAGCCGCGGTCCGCCACCTCGGCGCAGAGCCTCTCGTGGGTGCCCTCGGCGCCCGTGGCCAGCTGGATGAAGGCGGGCAGCCCCCGGGCGGCGTACCAGCGGCGTACGGCCGTCAGCGCCTCGTCCAGGGGCATTCCGGGGTCGCCGAGGGGCAGGACCGAATTGGCGCGCCGGGTGAATCCCGCGGCGGCCCGCAGCTCCCACTCACCGAGCGGCTCCCGCTCGACCGGCTGCCAGGACCGCGCCGCGACCCGCGCCAGTTCCCCGAAGGAGGCGGCGGGGCCGCGCCGGCGGGCGGGGGCGGCGGGGACCACCTTCCCGGCCACCAGCGAGGACTCCTCGATCCGGACCCGCTCACCGTCCCGCCGGGTGATCAGCAGTGCGCCGTCGTCCCATGATGTGAGAACACCCACCGTGTCGGTGAATTTCCCGCCCCCGGCGGGATCGTCGTCGACACGCCGCACCGATACGCGTTTGCCCACGTCAGCGGCGGAGACACGGATCACGAGACGTCCACCGGCAGAGAATTCCACAGGTCCGTCCACCCCTCCTGTTCGGATCATGCCCAGGAACGGAGATACTAGGTGCGGGCATCGACGACGCCGCGCTCCCGCGCGCCAGGCGGCGGAGCCTGAGGAGGCCCGCCGGCGCCCTACCGAGGAGGAACGACAGCGTGACCTACGTCATCGCGCAGCCTTGTGTCGACGTCAAGGACAAGGCGTGCATCGAGGAGTGCCCGGTCGACTGCATCTACGAGGGCCAGCGGTCCCTCTACATCCACCCGGATGAATGCGTCGACTGCGGTGCCTGCGAGCCGGTGTGCCCGGTCGAGGCGATCTTCTACGAGGACGACACCCCGGAGGAGTGGAAGGACTACTACAAGGCGAACGTCGAGTTCTTCGACGAGCTCGGCTCGCCCGGTGGTGCCAGCAAGCTCGGCCTGATCGAGCGCGACCACCCCTTCGTCGCCGCACTCCCGCCGCAGGCCTGAGAGCGACGCCGCGGACCCCGGGGTGACGCCCCGGCGGCCCCGCATCCGCGCCGCCTCGGTCCCGTACGGCCCGATCGCCATGATCGCCGTACGGGACCGAGGCGTTCGCCGTTCGAGCGGTACGCGCGCGGCGGTACGCACGCGCCCGTCCCCCGCTCGGCGTCCCCCCGCTCGGGAACGTACGGACGAGACCGTACGAGAAAGTGAGCCAGATCCCGTGTCCGCAGTCAGCGACCGCCTTCCGACGTTCCCCTGGGACAGGCTGGAGCCCTACAAGGCGACGGCCGCCGCTCACCCCGGTGGCATCGTCGACCTCTCCGTCGGGACGCCGGTCGACCCGGTGCCCGAGCTGATCCAGAAGGCGCTGGTCGCCGCGGCGGACTCGCCGGGCTATCCGACCGTCTGGGGCACCGTCGAGCTGCGCGACGCGATCACGGGCTGGCTGGAGCGCCGCCTCGGCGCCCGTGACGTCACCCACCACCACGTCCTGCCGATCGTCGGCTCCAAGGAGCTCGTCGCCTGGCTCCCCACCCAGCTGGGCCTCGGCCCCGGCGACCGCGTCGCGTACCCGCGCCTGGCCTACCCGACGTACGAGGTGGGCGCCCGCCTGGCCCGCGCCGACCACGAGGTCTACGACGACCCGACGTCCCTGGACCCGGCGGGCCTCAAGCTCCTCTGGCTGAACTCGCCGTCCAACCCCACCGGCAGGGTCCTCTCCAAGGCCGAGCTGACCCGGATCGTCGCCTGGGCCCGTGAGCACGGCGTCCTGGTCTTCTCCGACGAGTGCTACCTGGAGCTGGGCTGGGAGGCCGATCCGGTCTCGGTCCTCCACCCGGACGTCAACGGTGGCTCGTACGAGGGCATCGTCGCCGTCCACTCCCTCTCCAAGCGCTCCAACCTGGCGGGCTACCGCGCGGCCTTCCTCGCCGGTGACCCGGCCGTCCTCGGGCCGCTCCTGCAGATCCGCAAGCACGGCGGCATGATGACCTCGGCGCCCACCCAGGCCGCCGCCGTCGCCGCCCTCGGGGACGACGCGCACGTCCAGGAGCAGCGCGCCCGCTACGCGGCCCGTCGCCAGGCCCTGCGCGAGGCGCTGGAGGCGCACGGCTTCCGCATCGAGCACAGCGAGGCGAGCCTGTACCTCTGGGCGACCCGGGGCGAGTCGTGCTGGACGACCGTGGCCCACCTGGCCGACCTCGGCATCCTCGTGGCCCCCGGCGACTTCTACGGCACGGCGGGCGACCACCACGTCCGTGCGGCCTTCACGGCGACGGACGAACGCGTCGCGGCGGCCGTGGAGCGCCTGGCCAAGGCGTAGCACTCCTGCCACCGCGCGACCGCCCAGGGTCGCGGAACGCCCGAAGGGGCCCGGGGAAGAACCCGGGCCCCTTCGCGGCGGTCGGACCGGGCGTCAGCCGAGCGGGCTCTGCGCCGGGAGCTGCCCCGTCGGCAGTCCGCCCTTGGTCGCGGTCTTCGTCGTGTCCCCCAGAACGGTGCCGGCGGACCCGGCAGCCTCCCCGGCGGCCTTCTGCGCGACGGGCGTCGTCGTCTTGACGGCCTTCCCGCCGGTCTTGCTCACGGTCGGGACGGTCTGCTTGGACGCCTTGGTGCCGGTGTCGCTCGCGACCCCGGTGACGTTCTGCGTCGCGCCGTCCACGGTGGTACCGGCGTTGGCCCCGTCCACGGCGGACAGACCGCCGAGGTTCGGGGTGGCCGGGAGTTCGGGCGCCGCACTCGCGGAGCCGGCCGCACCGACCACGGAGGCCGCTCCCGCTGCGGTCAGCAGCGCGGCACGGGCGATCCGGCGGGTCAGGGGGAGGGACATGGTGCTCCTTTGACGGAAGAGAACGTTGAAGTGTCCGTCCGTGCCCGGGAGTTGACCGTTCCGGGCGGGACGCAGTGACTACCGCTCGAAGCCGCTGAAGGTTGCGGCGACCCGACGTAAAGAGTTCGCAATGTGTCACATGATCAAATGTGGATGCAGTCGGACAAACGCCACCCGGTCCGACCGTCTGCCGAATCCTTACGGCCCTGTGGCCCCAACGCATCCCGGGGTGCGGGGGTGAGCGGCCGGGAATCCGCGCACCTCGTCCACACCGCGCACCGCGCGTCCCCCGCGCGGGTGAGGCGCGCGGGCTACTGTCCAGTGACGATTCGGACCTCGGCGGCGGAGCCCGCCGCGTCGCCGGTCGAGCCACGGACCTTGCGCCACGCACCGGCCCGCCCCTCGGCGACCCACTCCCGGCCCGCGAACGCGACGCGCTCGACGCCCAGACGGGAGGAGTTGGCCACGGCCCAGTGCGCCAGCTCCCAGCCGCGCCGGCGGACCTGCTCGGCGTCACCGGCGTCCGTGAGGGGGATGGTGACCGTCCCGGCGGCGGGGGAGACGCTCGGACTCGGCGACGGGCTCGCCTGGGCGGAGGCGCCGCCCTCGGAGCCGACCACCGCCGCCGCGGACTCGAACGCGTCCTCCCCGAAGTCCCGCGCGAGCGCGCCGCGCACCACGTCCGGTCCGCCCGCGACGCCGGTGCCGGTTGCCGTGCCGGCCGTCTGCCGGCGCCCCTCACAGGTCAGCGATGCCGCCGACCGCCCGGTCAGCGCGGCGGCGAGCAGCGTGGCGTCGGGCTCGTGCTTGGCGTACGCCTCCGGGTAGCCGCTGCGCTGCACCTTCTGCGCGGCGACCGTCAGCGGCAGCCGCTCGTAGTCGGCGACCTTGACGAGGTGCTCGTAGAACTCGCCCGCCGCGTACACCGGGTCCTGGATCTGCTGCTCGGTGCCCCAGCCCTGCGAGGGCCGCTGCTGGAAGAGACCGAGGGAGTCCCGGTCGCCGTGCGCGATGTTGCGCAGGCCCGACTCCTGCAGAGCGGTCGCCAGGGCTATCGTCACGGCCCGCTCGGGCAGCTCGCGCGAGGTGCCGACCGCCGAGATCGTCGCGGCGTTCGCCGCCTGCTCGGGCGTGAAGTCGTACGACTGCCCGTCGTCCTTGCCGGACACGACCACACACCGCGGTGTGCCGTTCCCTCCGGTCAGGTACTGCACGGTGAGATACGCCCCGATCGCGGCGAGCACGACGAAGGCCGCCATGAACTGCAGCACGCGACGGCCGCGACGGCGGGGACGAGGACCTGGGGGGAAGGGGTACGGCTCCGACACGCGGTCCAAGGTACTGGACGGTAATGGTGCTTGTGCAGGTCTTGTGAACAGTGATGTGAACAGCGGGGCGCCGGTGACCGTTCCGCCCGGCCGGGCGGCACCGCCCCGGCGGCGCGTTAGGGTCGGGGACATGGCCGAGACCCCCATTGACCTCACGCTGGACGCCGCGCGGCTCACCGCGCTGCTCGTCGACTTCCCCTCCGAGAGCGGCACCGAGAAGCCCCTCGCGGACGCGATCGAGACCGCCCTGCGTGCCCTGCCGCACCTGACGGTCGACCGGTACGGCAACAACGTCGTCGCCCGGACGAACCTGGGCCGCGCGGAGCGCGTGATCCTGGCCGGCCACATCGACACGGTCCCCATCGCGGACAACGTCCCCTCCCGCCTCGACGAGGACGGCGTCCTGTGGGGCTGCGGCACCTGCGACATGAAGTCCGGCGTCGCGGTCCAGCTGCGCATCGCGGCCACGGTCCCGGCCCCCAACCGCGACCTGACCTTCGTCTTCTACGACAACGAGGAGGTCGCCGCCGACCTGAACGGCCTGAAGCACGTCTCCGAGGCCCACCCCGAGTGGCTGGAGGGCGACTTCGCGGTCCTCCTGGAGCCCACGAACGGGGAGGTCGAGGGCGGCTGCCAGGGCACGCTCCGGGTCCTGCTGAAGACCGGCGGAGAGCGTGCCCACTCCGCCCGCGGCTGGATGGGCTCCAACGCCATCCACGCCGCCTCCCCGATCCTGGCGAAGCTGGCGTCCTACGAGCCGCGGTACCCGGTCATCGACGGTCTGGAGTACCGCGAGGGCCTCAACGCGGTCGGCATCTCCGGCGGCGTCGCCGGCAACGTCATCCCCGACGCGTGCGTGGTGACCGTCAACTTCCGCTACGCGCCCGACCGCAGCGAGGAGGAGGCCATCGCCCACGTCCGCGAGGTCTTCGCCGACTGCGGGGTCGAGGAGTTCACCGTCGACGACCACAGCCCCGGCGCGCTGCCGGGCCTGTCCCACCCGGCGGCCGCGGCCTTCATCGACGCGGTCGGCGGCACGGCCCAGCCCAAGTACGGCTGGACGGACGTCTCCCGCTTCAGCGCGCTCGGCGTCCCCGCCGTCAACTACGGCCCCGGGAACCCGCACTTGGCGCACCGCCGCGACGAGCGCGTGGACCCGGCGCTGATCCTGGCGGGCGAGGAGCGTCTGAGGTCCTGGCTGACGGCGTGAGGCGCCCCGGGCGGCGGATCGCGGGCGGACACGCTCACGTCCCCCGTCCGTAACCCGTATGGATCTACGCTGAGGTGAACCACCAGCACGGCGGAGGGAGCGGACATGGCGACCGGCAACCCCGAGGGCAAGGAGCAGCCACCCACGGAGCAGCGGCTGGGGCCGGTGCTGCGCAGGCGGGGCCAGGTCCAGGCGAGCACCACGGACCAGCGGCTGCTGGACGCGGGCGGCCCCTCGGACTGGGTCCACACGGATCCCTGGCGGGTCCTGCGCATCCAGTCCGAGTTCATCGAGGGCTTCGGCACACTGGCCGAACTCCCGCCCGCGATCAGCGTCTTCGGCTCCGCCCGCACACCGGCCGACTCACCGGAGTACGAGGCGGGCGTGCGGCTCGGCCGCGGCCTGGTGGAGGCCGGCTTCGCCGTCATCACCGGCGGTGGTCCGGGTGCGATGGAGGCGGCCAACAAGGGCGCCCTCGAAGCGGGCGGCACCTCCGTCGGTCTCGGCATCGAGCTGCCCTTCGAGCAGGGCCTCAACCCCTACGTCGACATCGGCCTCAACTTCCGCTACTTCTTCGTCCGGAAGATGATGTTCGTCAAGTACGCCCAGGGCTTCGTGGTCCTCCCCGGCGGCCTCGGTACCCTCGACGAACTCTTCGAGGCCCTCACCCTCGTCCAGACCCAGAAGGTCACCCGCTTCCCCATCGTCCTGTTCGGCGAGTCCTACTGGTGCGGCCTCGTCGACTGGCTCACGAACACCCTCATCGCCCAGGGCAAGGCGGCGGAGAAGGACCTGACCCTCTTCCACGTCACGGACGACGTGGACGAGGCGGTGGCCCTGGTCTCGAAGGAAGCGGGCAGATAACTCCCGCAGACCACCCGCGCCCCCGCTTTTCGGGGGCGCGGGGAACCGCGCGAACGGGGTCCGGGGCGGAGCGCCGATTCCTGACGCGGGGCCGAAGGACGCACGCAGGCCCCCTGAGGGACGGGACGGGCAGGGGCGGCGAGGGCGAAGACCCCTAGGCCAGCCCCCGCCGCGCCACCGCGGGCACCCGGTGCCCCGCGAGGGAAGCCACCATGTCCACCACCTGCCGGGTCTCCGCCACTTCATGCACCCGGTACACCTGGGCCCCCAGCCAGGCGGAGACGGCGGTGGTGGCCAGCGTCCCCACCACCCGCTCCTTCACCGGCCGGTCCAGGGTCTCGCCCACGAAGTCCTTGTTGGACAACGACACCAGCACCGGCCACCCCGTCGCGACCATCTCCCCGAGCCGCCGGGTCGCCTCCAGGCCGTGCCGCGTGTTCTTCCCGAAGTCGTGCCCCGGATCGATCATCACCGACTCCCGGGGCACCCCCAGCGCCACCGCCCGCTCCGCCAGCCCCACGGTCACCCGGAGGATGTCGGCCATCACGTCGTCGTACTCGACCCGGTGCGGCCGCGTACGAGGCTGGGCCCCGCCCGCGTGCGTACACACCAGCCCCACCCGGTACCGCCCCGCCACCTCCGCGAGCCGGGGATCGACCCCGCCCCACGCGTCGTTGAGCAGATCCGCCCCGGCCTCGCACACGGCCTCACCGACGTCGTGCCGCCAGGTGTCGACGCTGATGACGACCTCGGGGAACCGTCGCCGCACCTCCGCGACGAACCCCACGGTCCGCCGCGCCTCCTCCGCCGCGCTCACGTCCTCCCCGGGCCCGGCCTTCACCCCGCCGATGTCGATGATGGCCGCACCCTCGGCGACCGCCTGCTCCACGCGCGCGAGCGCCGGCTCGTCCCGGAAGGTGGCCCCCTGGTCGTAGAACGAGTCCGGGGTCCGGTTCACGATCGCCATGATCACCGGCTCGTGGGGGCCGAATTCCCGCTTGCCCAGCCTGAGCATCCGCTGTGCCCTCTCCCAGTACGTCCCGCCGATCGGCGGCCTTGCGCAACCGCCTGCGACCTTAACTGTCAGACTCGCATGGCACGATCGGAGCCGAACACAGTCGAGGGGACCCAGCGATGTTCATGTTCTTGTTCCTGGTCGTCGCGCTCGCCGTGGTGGTCGCCGCGGTGACGCTCGCCGTCGTGGGCGGCGGCGACAACGCGGTGCTGCCGGAGGCCGAGGGCGAGCGGCTCCATGACCCGCTGCCGGCGGACCGTCCGGTCAACCGCGCGGACGTCGAGGCGCTCCGCTTCCCGCTCGCCGTCCGCGGTTACCGCATGGCGGACGTGGACGACGCCCTCGGCCGCCTCAGCGCCGAGCTGGCCGAGCGGGACGCCCGGATCGCCGACCTGGAGTCCGCCCTCGCCGGTGCCCACACGCCGTCCGTGACCTCGCTGCGCAAGCCGGAGGAGGGCGACCGCCCGTGACCGACGGCACCGCCCTGGCCGGCCCCGACGGCGCGCCGCGCTGCCCCTGGGCCCTGTCCACCGAGGACTACATCGCCTACCACGACGAGGAGTGGGGCCGTCCGGTCCACGGCGACGACGCGCTGTACGAACGCCTCTGCCTGGAGGCGTTCCAGTCCGGCCTCTCCTGGATCACCATCCTGCGCCGTCGCGAGGGCTTCCGCTCCGCCTTCGCCGACTTCAAGATCGCCTCGGTCGCCGTGTTCACCGAAGCCGACCAGGAGCGTCTCCTCGGCGACCCCGGCATCATCCGCAACCGCGCCAAGATCGAGGCGACCGTCGCCAACGCCCGCGAGCTGTCCACCTGGGCCCCCGGCGAGCTGGACGAGCTGATCTGGTCCCACGCCCCGGACCCGGCGGACCGCCCGGTCCCCCGCACCCTCGCGGACGTCCCGGCGGTCACCCCCGAGTCCACGGCCCTGTCCAAGGCCCTGAAGAAACGCGGCATCCGGTTCGTGGGCCCGACGACGGCATACGCCCTGATGCAGGCGTGCGGCCTGGTCGACGACCACCTGGAGACCTGCGTGGCCAGGAGCACCCCTCGGTGAGGCGCGGGGGCCGTGACACACACGGCCCCGACGCGTGGGGGCGGTCAGCCGCACCGAACCGACGGTTCCCCGCGAACCGTCACCGCCCCAGGTACTTGGGCTCCTCCTTGTTCACGAACGCCCGCACCGCGATCTGGTGGTCCTCCGAGGCCCCGGCCCGGGTCTGGAGCTCGTCCTCCTTCTCCAGAGCCTCGGCCAGCGAGTGGGAGAACCCGTACGCCATCGCCTCCTTGATCGCCGCGTACGCCACCGTCGGCCCCTCGGCCAGCATCCGCGCCACCTGCTCGGCGGCGGTGTGCAGCGAGGACACCGGAACGAGCTTGTTCGCGATCCCCAGTTCGTACGCCTCCTGCGCCTTGATGCTGCGCGGGAAGAGCAGCAGATCGGCGGCGCGACCGGGGCCGATCACCCGGGGCAGGGTCCAGGAGACCCCGGAGTCGGCGGTGAGCGCGACCCCGGCGAAGGAGGTGTTGAAGGAGGCCGTCTCGGCGACCACGCGGTAGTCCGCCGCGAGCGCGAACCCCAGGCCGGCGCCGGCGGCCACCCCGTTCACCCCGGCCACCACCGGCTTCGGCATCTCGGTGAGGGCCTTCACCACCGGGTTGTAGTGCTCCCTGACCGTGCTCATGACCTCCCCCGAGCCCTCGACCAGCAGCCCGATGTGCTCCTTGAGGTCCTGGCCCACGCAGAACGCCCGCTCACCGGCGGCGGTCAGCAGCACCGCCCGCACCGCCCCGTCCCCGGCGGCCGCCTCCACGGCCTCGCGGAGCGCGACCTTCGTCGCGATGTTCAGCGCGTTCATCGCCTCGGGGCGGTTCAGCGTGATCGTCGCGAGTCCGTCGCGCACCTCGTAGAGCACGGTGTCGGCCATGGCGGTTCCCCTCCGGTGTCGCGGCAGGCGGCGTACCGGTGAGTACGCCCTCGTCACAGCACAGCATGGCGGAGATCACGGGGGCCGGCGGGGGCCGGACGTGTGACCTGCGTCAAAGAATCACCAATGGCCGAGCACCGGCCCGGGACCGTGCGGTGGCGCAGTATCGCAGTCACACCGCCGAATTGGGTGGTTTTGCTCGCGCGCGTTGCCCAAGCGATGCCGACCGATGTTGGTCATCGGGTCATGAGATGCGGGATAATGGCCTGGAAGCAATGTGTTCGATGCCGGTGTCGCGTGTCCCCAGGTGGGCCCGCGCCTGCCCTCCCGGGCCGTCGGCTTAGGCGATGAGCTGGTTTCAGGAAGGGGTACGAGCATGGCGGCCATGAAGCCGCGGACGGGCGATGGCCCGCTCGAGGTGACCAAGGAGGGGCGGGGCATCGTCATGCGAGTTCCGCTCGAAGGCGGAGGTCGTCTCGTCGTCGAGCTGACCCCGGACGAGGCGGACGCCCTCGGCGACGCCCTCAAGAAGGTCGTCGGCTGACGCGCGTAGCGACCATACCCTTTCAGTTGCCCCGGCACCGCCGCACCCGGCGGTGCCGGGGCACTGTCGCGCCGGGGGCGCCGCGGGGGCCGGGCCGGGCCCGGGAGGGGCCCCTCAGCGCTTGACCGCGCACAGCAGGCCGTCGCCCACCGGGAGCAGGGACGGCACGAGTTCGGAGCTCTCCCGGACGGTGCGCAGCAGCTCCCGCAGCCGTATGACCTCGGTCGGCTGCGGGTTCGAGTCCACGGTGCGGCCGCTGGCGAAGACACCCTCGAAGGCGACGAGGCCGCCGGGTCTGAGAAGCCGCAACGATTCAGCGAGGTAGTCGAGGCACTCCAGCCGGTCGCCGTCACAGAAGACCAGGTCGTACCCCGCGTCCGCGAGCCGCGGCAGCACGTCCAGGGCGTGGCCCGGGATGAAGCGCGCGCGGTTGCTGGCGAAACCGGCCGCGCGGAACGCCTGCCGGGCGAACTGCTGGTGGTCAGGCTCCGGATCCACGGTGGTCAGCACCCCGTCCGGCCGCATACCGTGCAGCAGATGGATCCCGGAGACACCGGTCCCGGTCCCGATCTCCGCCACCGCCTTCGCGTCCACGGTGGCGGCGAGCACCCGCAGCGCGGCGCCCGTGCCGGGCGACACCGAGCGCAGGCCGGCCTCGCGGGCCCGGTCGCGGGCCCAGCGCAGCGCCTCCTCCTCGGCGACAAAGGCGTCGGCGAACGCCCAGCTCGTCAGCCGGTTGCCGGTAATGACCCTCTCCTTATGTCCCCGTGGTTGCCTGGGCGTGACTGTATCCGTTGCCGTCGGGAACCTCCTGATGGGACCGGTCGTTTAAAGGGATGAGTCAGTGACGGGGGCCGCGACGGGGGGCACGGGGTGGATCGGTCCGACGAGCGGGCGAGGGCTTCGGGGCAGGTGCTGACCGAGTCATATGGGCCGCATCAGCCGAATGTGCCACATCGGCGCACATCAATTTCCTATAAAACCGCTTATCCGGAGCTAACGGGCGAGGTGGCTATGGTAGGGGCTCCACTGGACACCACCAGAGCCGACAGGGGAGGTGCGGCCGCGCCTGTGGATCGGGGAGGAGTGCTACGGCGCTTTCTCGGATCGGCGGGCAAGCCGAAATCCGTGAACGACACCGCTGACCACAGCCACGCCGCCGTCGCACAGACCGCGACCTTCACCACGGACGCGCACGCGCAGGCGTGGACTCCGCCCACCTGGGAGGAGATCGTCAGCACCCACAGCGGCCGCGTCTACCGGCTCGCCTACCGTCTGACCGGTAACCAGCACGACGCCGAGGACCTCACGCAGGAGGTCTTCGTCCGCGTCTTCCGCTCCCTGTCGACGTACACGCCCGGCACCTTCGAGGGCTGGCTGCACCGCATCACCACCAACCTGTTCCTGGACATGGTCCGGCGCAAGCAGCGCATCCGCTTCGACGCCCTCGGCGACGACGCCGCCGAGCGCCTGCCCAGCCGTGAGCCCACCCCGCAGCAGATCTTCAACGACGCGCACTTCGACGCCGACGTCCAGCAGGCCCTCGACACCCTGGCGCCCGAGTTCCGCGCCGCCGTCGTCCTGTGCGACATCGAGGGGCTCTCGTACGAGGAGATCGCCGCGACCCTGGGCGTCAAGCTCGGCACGGTCCGCTCGCGCATCCACCGCGGCCGCTCCCAGCTCCGCAAGGCCCTGGCGCACCGCTCCCCGGAGGCCCGGGCCGAGCAGCGCCGCGGCTTCACGGTGCCGCGGGTGCCCGTGCTGGGAGGAGGGGGCGCGACCGCGTGAGTGGATCCCGTCCTACGCCTGCCGAGCAGCACCTGGGAGACCGTCTCTCCGCACTCGTCGACGGAGAGCTCGGTCATGAGGCGCGTGACCGCGTCCTGGCACATCTCGCCACCTGCGGGAAGTGCAAGACGGAGGCGGACGAGCAGCGCCGCCTGAAGAACGTCTTCGCGGAGGCCGCCCCGCCACCTCCTTCCGAGAGTTTTCTGGCCCGGCTCCAGATGCTCCCGGCGGGCGACGGTGACAGCGGCTCGCCGCTGTCCGGTGGCTTCGGAGGAAGACTCGGCGGCGCGGCCGGCCGGCCGGGGCTGCCCGACCCGTCCGACTCCCGTGACTTCGCCGGCTTCGGCGTCTTCGGAACCGGCGGCGAGTCCTTCGGGTATGTCCCGTCGGGACCGCACGGCGGCGCGCTGACGCCGTCGGAGGGTCGTGGAGTGCTGGGTGGCCGGGGCCTGACCGGCAGTCGTGGGTTCCTCGGTGACCGCGGCTTCCTGAGCGGGCGGGGCTTCCTCGGCGGCGACCGCGGGATGCCGGGCGACCGTGGCTTCCCGGGCGGCGGACGCGGCCTCTCCGACGGAGGGGTCGGGGGCACGGACGGCCGGGCGGACCGCGAGGACACGGCCGCCGACGACCCCCGGGGCACGGGCGAGCGCGGTTTTCGGATCCACTCCGTGGGCCGGCCGGAGTCCGAGCGTTCGGCCTCACGCGGCATGCGGTTCGCCTTCGTGGCCGCCGGCGCGGTGTCGCTGGCCGCGATCGCACTCGGCGGTGTGACCAACGTGACGCCCGTCGAGACGGCCGACGCCCGCAGCGGTCCCGGCTCGGGCAGCAATGTCACCCCGCTGCGGACGCAGACCGCGGGCACGACTCCCACCTCCGAGTCGCAGCGCCGCCGGGGAACCGTCGTGCCGCTGCTCGGGCAGGGCCGGCCCTCCCTGGGCGAGGCACCCGTCGCTCCGACGGAGATCTCCGCACCCCTGCTGCCCGGAGTGCCCGCTCCGGTCATCCAGGACCGTGGAGCCGTACACCCGCTGACGGCGCCCGGGCCGGTCGACGCGGCCGCCGTGTCCCCACTCATAGGCACGCTCACCGCCGTACCGCCGCTGGAGCTGCAGCTGACCGACTGGTCCCAGGCGCCCGAGCTGAGGGCACCGGGCCTGCTGACGGCCCCCGACACCGTCTCGTCTCCCACACCCATCTCTCCTGTCCTTCGCTGACCCCGAGTTCTGCGCACCGGCCCCCGAACCTGATTGAATCCGGAGTGGGCCGTGTCCGCTCGGGCCGTTCCCGGCCCGCGGCGCTCGGTGAACGGTGGGCGGCGGGCCGGTCCTTGGGACGGGCCCTAGGTGTGGGGAGAACATGAACGAGGGGAAGCCCACGAAGGCGAAGTGGTGGAGCCGCCCCCGAGCGCACGGCCCTGGGGCCGACACGGCGGGGGACCACATCGGAACCGAGGGGCACGACGGGCTCCCGGGTCCGGCCGGCGCCACGGGGACCACCCAAGTGGTGGGGGCCGGTGGATCGGTGGGGGCTGACGGAACCGCGGGGACCGGCAGGACCGTGCGGTCCGACGGGCCGGCCGAGGCCGCCGAAGCGGCCGCGCCGTCCGGACATCCGGCGTCCGGCGGGGTGTCCGCGGACGCGGTCCGTGAGCAGAACACCGACGGTGACTTCGCACTGGAGCGGCCGGTGACGGTGACCGATCCCGGCGCGGACGGCACCCGGACGGACTCCCGCTCCGGCTCCGACTTCGAACTGGCCCGCCCGGCGGCCGGGGCCGCGTTCCGGTCCCGCTCCTCCTCGACCTCCGGCCAGGGGCACGACCCGGACGGCGACTTCGAGTTGGAGCGACCGGCTGCCGTGAGCGGAAGCGGCCCGGCGGGCGAGCCGCGCGGTCCGTCCCCCGACTCCGGGTCCGCCGCTGCCGACAGCGCCTCGGCCCCCCGCGCCGGCAGCCCGGTCGCCGCCGCTGTGGCCGCCGCCCGGGTGCCGGACGAGCCGGGCGGAGCCGGGGCCGTGAACGCCCCTGGAACGTCCATGGCGCGCCCCGAGCCGCTGCACGCCCCCGATCCCTACAGCACGCCTCCGTACGGCGAGCCCGGCCCCTGGGCGCCCGCTCCGCCGGTCCAGCACCCCGCGGCGACCCCGGCACACGGGACGACCGCCGAGACGGTGCCACCGGCGCACCCCGCCCCCGTGCCGACGCCCGACGAGGCGGCCCCCTCGCCGACACCCCCGCCCGCGCCGGCGGCACCGCACGCGGACGCACCCGGGCCCGGTACGGCCACGCAACCCGAGGCGGCCCCGTCCACGGCTTCGTACGCGCAGGCGCCCCCGCCCGCGGCGCCCTACCCCGGCTCCTCCCCGCCCCCGGGCGCCTCCTACGCGTATCCCTCCCAGCCGGGGCCGCCGGCCTTCGTGGACTCGGCGCAGGCCGTGCCGCCGCCGTACGCGGGAGGGGCGCGGCCCGCGCCGGCCGCCTACGCCGATCCCGCCCGGCCGCTCCCGGCCGAACCGCAGGGGCCCTGGCGGAACTACGACCCGTGGGCGGGCTCGGGGTCGTTGCAGCAGAACGGGGCCGCGGTGGGCGACGTGACGCGGCGTCGGCGCAGGGGGCGGGGCCTGCTCGTCGGGGCCGTGCTGATCGCCGTCGTGGCCGGGGGCGTCGGCGGAGCCGTGGGCGCCTATCTGGAGCGCAACGGCGGAGTCGGGGCGGTCGAACTGCCGCAGAGCAGCGACGGCGTGACCGGGCGGGCACCCGGCAGCGTCGCCGGTATCGCAGCCGACGCCCTGCCCAGCGTCGTGACCCTGCATGTGAGCGGGTCGAGCGCGCAGGGCACCGGCACCGGCTTCGTGCTCGACAGGCGGGGCCACATCCTCACCAACAACCACGTCGTCGACCCCGCCGGTGCGGACGGCGACATATCGGTGACCTTCAGCGGCGGCGAGACCGCCAAGGCCACCGTCGTCGGCCGGGACACCGGCTACGACCTGGCCGTCGTCAAGGTGTCCGGCGTCAGCGGCCTCAAGCCGCTGCCCCTCGGCAACTCCGAGGAGGTCCGGGTCGGCGACCCGGTGGTCGCCATCGGCGCCCCCTTCGACCTGGCCAACACCGTCACCTCCGGCATCATCAGCGCCAAGGAACGGCCCATCACGGCCGGCGGCGAGAGCGGCGACGTGAGCGACGTCTCGTACGTGGACGCCCTGCAGACGGACGCGCCGATCAACCCCGGCAACTCCGGGGGACCGCTCCTCGACGGCAAGGGCCGGGTGATCGGCATCAACAGCGCCATCCGGTCCGCGGGCGGCGGCTCCGAGTCCGACGGCGGCCAGGCCGGTTCCATCGGGCTCGGCTTCGCGATACCCATCAACCAGGGCAAGCGTGTCGCCGAGGAGCTGATCAACACGGGCAGGGCGAGCCACCCGGTGATCGGCGTCACCCTCGACATGGACTACTCCGGCGACGGCGCCCGTATCGGCGACAAGGGTGACGGAGGCGCGGCCGGGGTCACCGCGGGCGGCCCCGCCGACCGGGCGGGCATCCGCTCGGGTGACGTCATCACCGAGGTCGACGGCCAGCGCGTCCACTCCGGCGACGAGCTGATCGTCAAGGTCCGCGCCCACCGGCCCGGCGACCGGCTGGAGCTGACCCTGCTGAGGGACGGCGACGAGCGGAAGGTGACGCTCACTCTCGGCTCGTCCGGCGACGACTGACCGTCAGCCGGCGGGCCCCGACGACGGCCGCCCTGACAGCAACCTCACAGGCGGGAGCGCCGTACGGCCTCCCGCCAGGCAAACAGCTGGGAAAACCCGTCGCCCGGGCGTGGTCCGAAGCCGTGCGACGGTACCGGATTCCCGGGGCGGCCGGGTACCGTGGATCCGGCCCGGACCACGGAAGACCTGCCGAGGCCCGCGGATCGGGACCGAGGACATCGCAAGGAGCTTCAGGTGTTCAATGACATAGGTGCGCTCGAGGTGGTGACGCTCGTCGTCCTCGCCGTGCTCGTCTTCGGTCCGGACAAGCTCCCGAAGGTGATCCAGGACGTCACGCGGACGATCCGCAAGATCCGCGAGTTCTCGGACAGCGCCAAGGCGGACATCCGCAACGAACTCGGACCGGAGTTCAAGGACTTCGAGTTCGAGGACCTCAACCCCAAGACGTTCCTCCGCAAGCAGCTGGACAACGACGAGCTGGGGCTGAAGGAGATCCGCAACGGCTTCGACCTGAAGAAGGAGATGGCCGAGCTGACGGACGCGGTGCACGGCCGCGAGTCCGAGTCGTCGTCCACCTCGTCGGCCGCCGCCATCGGCTCCGGCTCGGACGGCTCCTCGTCGTCCTCGTCCTCCTCGTCCGGCGGAACCATCGACATGACGAAGAAGCCCGAGGCGGCCGAGCGCCCTCCGTACGACCTGGACGCCACCTGAGCCGTACGGGCCACCACCCCGTTCGCCCGTAACACCTGCCCGCCGGCGCCCGCACGCCTCCGGCCTGCCCTTCCGCGCCGTACGCCCGGTGGCCGGCGCGCCCCCGACGTGACGCGATTCATACCGCCGCGCACCCCCGGGACGGGCCGAAGCCGCCCGTACGCCGTCCTACGCGCCGGGCGCTTTCCCTGCTGCTCGGAGAGCTGTGGCTATGCTGCCCAGTTGTTGTGCGGACCGTAAGGAGAGCGAGCGACGACGCCCGTGGGGGGCGGGCCGCTCCGGTCCGTCGAGAGCTAGGAGGCGTCCGGCATGGAGACGACGAGTCGGGTAGGCGCGCAGGCGTCGGCCGCGGAGGGCGGACAACAGGCTCCCTCCGCCCGCCGCACGGTCGATGGTTACCTGCCGGCGCCCTTCCCCTGGTACGGCCTCGACGAGGCCTTCACGGGACCGCGTTGGCTGATGCAGGTGGGTACGTCGGCGGAGGGAGCCGTCGAGCACGGTTCGATCGGACACGGCGACGAGCCCTCGGTGCGCAACGAGTACACCGCCGCGGCGGACGACGAGGTCAAGGAGCGGTTCGCGGTCGTGGTGACCGTCGCCGCGAACGACGTGCGGCGCAGCGCGGACGGCACGGGCGTGCTGGAGGCCACGTCGGTCTCCTCGGCGGCGTGGCTGGCGGGCGTCGGGCTGCTGTCCTTCACGTGGCCGGGACAGCTGGACCACACCCGGCGGGACGACTGGCTGGACCAGCAGACCGAGACGGCATGGGTCCTCGCGGACGACCTGGCCGGGCCGGACTGGTCGACGCTGTCCCTGCCCGTGGACGGGGTGCCGACCCCGTTCCACTACCGCGAGTCCGAGTTCGGCTGGGTGCTCGCCGGGTCGACCTCGCAGGGAGTGCACGTGGGGGCGTACGGGAGAGGGATGAGCGCGTACGGGCTCGGCTTCGCCGCGATCAAGGACATCGAAGAGTACGCGTAGGGCTTTGAAGGGCACCGCCGGGTTGTGCGGGGGTGCCCTTCATCGCCGTCGGGGCTTCGGCGGTCCGGGGCTGCGGGGGCGTTGTGGCTTGTCGCGCAGCTCCCCGCGCCCGGGAGCAGCACACGGCCCCTGGCTTCGACAGGCGCCCGGTGCCCCCGGACCGGCCTAGAACTTGTTCCTCGGGGTGATTCCCAGGCTCATGCCCGACAGGCCCCTCTGGCGGCCGCCCAGCTTGCCCGCGATGGCCCGCAGGGCCGCGCCCGCGGGGGAGTCGGGGTCGGAGAGGACGACCGGGCGGCCGTCGTCGCCACCCTCGCGGAGGCGGACGTCGATCGGGATGCTGCCCAGGACCGGGACGGTGGCGCCGGTGGTGCGGGTCAGACCGTCGGCGACGCTCTGACCGCCGCCGGTGCCGAAGACGTCGACCATCTCGTCGCAGTGCGGGCAGGGCAGGCCGGCCATGTTCTCGACGACGCCGACGATCTTCTGGTGGGTCTGCACGGCGATGGAACCGGCGCGCTCGGCCACCTCGGCCGCCGCCTGCTGGGGCGTGGTGACGACGAGGATCTCGGCGTTGGGGACCAGCTGGGCCACCGAGATGGCGATGTCGCCCGTGCCCGGCGGGAGGTCCAGGAGCAGCACGTCCAGGTCGCCCCAGTAGACGTCCGCGAGGAACTGCTGCAACGCCCTGTGCAGCATCGGGCCGCGCCAGACGACCGGGGTGTTGCCCGGGGTGAACATACCGATCGAGATGACCTTCACGCCGTGCGCGGACGGCGGCATGATCATGTTCTCGACCTGCGTGGGACTGCCGTCGGCACCCAGCATGCGGGGCACCGAGTGGCCGTAGATGTCGGCGTCGACGACACCGACCTTGAGGCCGTCGGCGGCCATGGCCGCCGCCAGGTTCACCGTCACCGAGGACTTGCCGACGCCGCCCTTGCCGGAGGCGACGGCGTACACGCGCGTGAGGGAGCCCGGCTTGGCGAACGGGACCTCCCGCTCCGCCTGGCCGCCGCGCAGGGCACCCGCCAGTTCCTTGCGCTGCTCGTCGCTCATGACGTCCAGCTCGACGGTGACGCCGGTGACGCCCTCGACCGCCGCGACCGCGTCCGTCACCCGCTGGGTGATCGTGTCGCGCATGGGGCAGCCGGAGACCGTCAGGTACACGGCGACCGCGACCGCTCCGTCCGCGCCGATCTCCACCGACTTGACCATCCCCAGTTCGGTGATGGGACGGTTGATCTCGGGGTCGTTCACCGTCGACAGTGCCTCGCGCACCGCGTCTTCCGTAGCCATAGTGACGATGGTACGGCGACGCGCGCGGCCCCCGGGAGCCCCGTCAGCGGTCGCCCTTGTCACGTCCGCGCGGGTGCTCCGGCGGGAATACCGTCCGGGTCCCGCGCGGCCCGTCCGCGTCGTGCTCGTGCAGCTCCCTGACCAGGTCGTGCAGCTCCGAACGCAGCCAGTCGCGGGTGGCGACCTCGCCGAGACCGATGCGCAGCGCGGCGATCTCCCTGGTCAGGTACTCGGTGTCGGCAATCGAACGCTCGTTCTGCTTGCGGTCCTGTTCCAGGTTGACCCGGTCGCGGTCGTCCTGGCGGTTCTGCGCGAGCAGGATCAGCGGGGCGGCGTAGGAGGCCTGCAGCGAGAGCATCAGCGTCAGGAAGATGAACGGGTAGTTGTCGAAGCGCAGCTCGCGCGGGGCCGAGACGTTCCACACCACCCACAGGATGATGACGACGGTCATCCAGACGAGGAACGTGCCCGTGCCCAGGAAGCGCGCGATCCGCTCCGAGAGCCGTCCGAACGCCTCCGGATCCCACTCGGGCAGCAGTTTGGCCCGGCGTGGCAGCGGCAGGTCGAGACGTGTCCGGGGGCGGGCGGTGGCCCCGGAGAGCGTGCGCTCCCGCTGAAGCCCTCCGGAGGGAGGCGTGCGCTCCCGTCCGCCCACGCCCGAGTGCGCCCGCTCACGCCCCGCGTGCCGGCCCTCACGGGCTCCCTGCCGCCCCTCGCGCCCGTCCCGTTCAGGAGCCATCGGAAGCTCCCTCCTCCGGGACGCCGATGGAGTCGTCCTCGTGCAGATGGAACTCCGTCTCCCGCCAGTCCTCGGGCAGCATGTGGTCCAGCACGTCGTCCACGGTCACCGCGCCCAGCAGCGAGCCGCTCTCGTCCACCACGGGCGCCGCGACCATGTCGTACGTCGCGAAGAACCCGGCGACGGCCCGCAGCGCTGCCTCCGGGTCCAGCGGCTGCAGACCGTCGTCGAGGATCGAACTGACCAGGGTGTACGGCGGGTCCCGCAGCAGCCGCTGGAAGTGGACCGTGCCCAGGTACTTGCCGGTCGGGGTCTCGTCCGGCGGTCGGCACACGTACACCTGGGCGGCCAGCGCGGGGGACAGGTCGGCGTTGCGGACCCGCGCGAGCGCGTCGGCGACGGTGGCGTCCGGGCGCAGCACGATCGGCTCGGTGGTCATCAGACCGCCGGCGGTCTTCTCCTCGTACGCCATGAGCCGCCGCACGTCCGCCGCGTCCTCCGGCTGCATCAGGGTCAGCAGCCGCTCCTGCTCCTCTTCCGGGAGTTCGGCCAGGAGGTCGGCGGCGTCGTCCGGGTCCATGGCCTCCAGGACGTCGGCGGCGCGCTCCTCCTTGAGCTTGCCGAGGATCTCGATCTGGTCGTCCTCGGGCAGCTCCTCCAGGACGTCGGCGAGCCGGTCGTCGTCGAGGGCGGCGGCGACCTCGGCCCGGCGTTTGGGGGAGAGGTGGTGCAGGACGTTCGCGAGGTCGGCCGGGCGGAGCTGTTCGAAGGTCGCGAGCAGGTTCTCGGCGCCCTGCCCGTGCTCCTCCAGCGAGAACCCGGTGACCGCCGACCACTCCACGGTCAGCGTCTCGCCCCTGTGCCGCCGGAAGGCTCCGCCCTTGCCCTTCCGTACGAACACCCGGTCGATCTCCCAGTCCCGGCGGGCCGGCAGCTGCTGCACCGAGATGTCGAGCACCGTCACCTCCTCGCCCGTGTCCACGAGCCGCACCCGGCGGTCCAGCAGTTCCCCGACGACCAGGCGCTCGGTGGGGCGCTGTTCGAACCGGCGCACGTTCAGCACACCGGTGGTGATGACCTGGCCGGACTCGATGCCGGTGACCCGGGTCATGGGCAGGAAGATCCGGCGGCGGGTGGACAGTTCGACGACCAGACCGAGCAGCCGTGGCGGCTTCCGGCCCACCCGCAGGATGGCGACGAGGTCGCGGACGCGGCCCACCTGATCGCCGTTCGGATCGAACACGGCGACGCCGGAGAGGTGGGAGACGAAGATCCGGGGCGCCACCGCCGCCATGAGCCGCCCCTTTCCTTCCCGTCGCGAGGGGATTGTCCGCCGAGGAGGGCTTCAGGCTAGCCCGTCCCGATCGGATATGCCCTGGTGAGCGGTGCGGACGGACTGGCTCCTGGGTGCGCCCGGAGCCCCGGTACTCTGCGGTACGCCTGGACTCCCCACGAAGAGGTGCATCGCCTGTGACTGTGATTCCCCGTACCCGAAGGGCCGCACTGGTGAGCGCCGTCTGCACCCTCGTGGCCTGCGGGCTGGGGCTCACCGGATGTGGCGAGGACCCCGACGAGGGCACGAACGGCGTCGGCAGGCTGGAGCCGGCGAAGATCCAGAGCACGACCCGGGCGGCGGCCGCGGCGGCGGACACGGTCCGGCTGTCCGGTGCGGTGGTGACCAGCGGCAAGACCTACAAGCTGGACATGCGCCTGAAGGAGGACGGCGGCACGGGTTCGGTGACGTCAGAGGGGTCCACGTTCCGGCTGCTGAAGGTCGGCGAACACCTCTTCCTCAAGGCCGACAAGGACTTCTGGGACCACCAGGACCCGGGGAAGAACGGCGGCGGGAACGACGGGTCGGAGACGGACGCGGCGGACAAGCTGGACGGCATGTACGTGAAGGTGCCGACCGGAGACCCCGCCTACAAGCGCTTCAGCGGCTTCACCGACAAGAACGTCCTCCTCGGCAGCCTGCTCACCCTGCACGGCTCGCTGTCCAAGGACGGTCACCACGAACAGTCCGGCACCCGCACGATCCGCATCACCGGCGACAAGGGCTCCGGCGGCACCCTCGACGTCTCCCTGGAGGGCACCCCCTACCCCCTGCGCCTCGTTCGCGCGGGCGACGCCGGCACGATCCTCCTCACGGACTGGGGCAAGGACTTCACCCTGAAGGAGCCGGACGAGAAGTCGGTCGTGGACTACGGCCGACAACTGCCCACGTCGTAGGTCCGGGGCCGGGTGCCTCCGGTTGCCGGCGGGGGTGTCCGACGGCGGGCCCGGGCTCCTGAGGTCGCAAGCAGAGCACCCTGGGCACACCGATGCCGGCCGGACCTGCCGACTCGAGGGTGAGGTCACGGAGTCGAGCACGTGGTGCCGCTGTCGGCCCGACCCGGCCCGGCCCGGTCAGCCGTCAGGCCGCAACGGGGCGGACGCCCTCCCGCCGTGCTCCGTGCTCCGTGCTCCGGGGACTCTGCCCGGACGACCCGGACCGCTCCGTGGCCGGGTCCCACCGTGCGACTGGACAGCCCGTTGCCTCCTGCCGGGGGCCGGACCACCCGGGCCGCCGGGCCGGCCAAGGTGCCCGGCCGTGAGCCCGCACCGCCGGCCATGGGACCGCACCGGCGGCCGTGAGACCGAACCCCCGGCGGCAGACCCGCGCCTCCGGCCGTAGGCCCGCACCTCAGGCCGCACCGCACCTCAGGCCGCACCGCGCTTCGGCGCGACGCCGCCCACGCCCGTCGTCTCAGCCCCGTCCGCGGCGGCCGAGGAGCAGGCGGGGTACCGACGCCGGGATCGGCCGGCGGGTCGTCGCGGAGGTCGGTACCGGGGGCTGCGCGTGGTCGCCGCCGGGCGCCGGCAGGGTCGTTCCCGTCGGCTCCAGGCGGAGCACCCGGCACTCCCGGGCCCAGCGGGCCGGCATCGCCTCACCGTCGGGGGCGTTGAGGCGCTTGCCCTTGAGCTCGGCGACGGCCGCCTCCCACGCGGGGGAGCCGGGGGCCGCCTCGACGACGCGGGCGGCCCAGGCGACCAGCCGACCGCCCTTGTCCTTGCTGCGGACGGTCACCACGGCCGTACCCCCGTCGACCAGATCCGGGAACGGCTGCTCACCGGGCCCGTCACCGACCAGACACGCCGCCCCCTCGTGCCAGACGTGCCACAGCGCGCGCGACGGCGCCTCCCGGCCGGATTGCGCACCGCCGGCGCGCACCCAGACGAGCCCGGACTTCTTGGTGGCCTCTTCGACGAGGGCCTGATCGAACAGCGCGTCGCCGGTCGGTGAGGCGACGGTCGGCGCACCGGGGGCCGGGGAGTCGGAGGTCATGGGGGCAGCCTAACCGGGCCCTCCCCGCATGCACCGGCCCCGCCGCCTACAGCCAGCCGTTGCGCTTCAGCGTGCGGTGGATGCCGAGACAGAGCGCGACCGTCACGCCGAGGACCACCGGATAGCCGAACTTCCAGTGCGTCTCCGGCATGTAGTCGAAGTTCATGCCGTAGACGCCGCACACCATCGTCGGGACCGCGATGATGGCCGCCCATGACGTGATCTTGCGCATGTCCTCGTTCTGGGCGACGGAGGCCTGCGCCAGGTTCGCCTGGAGGATCGAGTTGAGCAGCTCGTCGAAGCCGACGACCTGCTCCTGGACGCGGGCGAGGTGGTCGGCCACGTCACGGAAGTACTTCTGGATGTCCGGGTCGATCAGCCGCATCGGCCGCTCGCTCAGCAGCTGCATGGGCCGCACCAGCGGCAGCACCGCGCGCTTGAACTCCATGACCTCGCGCTTGAGTTGGTAGATCCGGCCGGCGTCGGTGCCCCGGGGCGTGCCCTTGCGCCCGGGGGAGAAGACCTCCGTCTCCACCTCGTCGATGTCGTCCTGCACGGCGTCCGCGACGGCCACGTATCCGTCGACGACATGGTCGGCGATGGCGTGCAGCACGGCCGAGGGGCCCTTGCCGAGCAACTCCGGGTCGTCCTGCAGCCGATGACGCAGCGCCCTGAGCGAGCCCTGCCCGCCGTGCCGCACGGTGATGAAGAAGTCCCGCCCGGTGAAGCACATGACCTCGCCGGACTCCACGACCTCGCTGGTGGCGGTGAGTTCGTCGTGCTCGACGTAGTGAATGGTCTTGAAGACGGTGAACAGGGTGTCGTCGTAGCGCTCCAGCTTCGGCCGCTGGTGCGCGTGCACCGCGTCCTCCACGGCCAGCGGGTGCAGCCCGAACTCGGCGGCGATACCGGAGAATTCGGCTTCGGACGGCTCGTGCAGGCCGATCCAGACGAAGCCGCCGTCGCGGCGCACCTGACGGATCGCCTCGTGCGGGGTCAGGTTGCGCTCGAAGGCGACGCGCGCCCCGTCGCGGTAGACGGCGCAGTCCACGACGGCCGTCGCCGCCTCCGCCGGACGCGTGGCGTCGTACACGCCGCCGTCCTTGCGCAGCGACAGGCGCGAGGGACGGGACGGGCGGACCGCGGCACGCAGGTTGTGGATCATCGACATGAGCAGGCTCCTTCGCAACGAAAGGCCGCCGACGACGGTTGGAACTACCCGGAATGGGGACGTTGTGACTTCGGATGTTTCGCACGTCCACAAAGCGGGGAGCACCGCACCGTCGCGGTGACAGCTTCGCTTGATTCAGATCGGGCGGCGCCCGGCCGGTGAGAGCGGGGGACGTCCGATCGGCGATTCGGATCAAGACGGGAAAGAAGTGCTCTTCCGATGCGCGACGACCGACGAGCGGCACGACGCGGAACGAGGGTGGTAGCCGACGGAGCGAGAAGTACGGCTACGGCGGGAGCTACGGAACTCGGCGAGCGGAAGAGCGGGTGGTACTGCCAGGTCGACTTCGGTCCATCGCAGCCCCACCTCCTCCGGCCGGTCCCCCGTAAGGGACGTTCCATACCCCGTTCGGGGTTCCCCGTAGGGGAGTCAGTCTTTTCGGCTCGGGACGCGAAGGCGTGAGAAGCCCTGAGCGCGAGGCTGCTGCGTGCTGCCCGCATGCTGTCCCGACCGGCGGCCCAGACTAACAGTCGGCTGCGGTGTCAAGGCGCCCGTTTGCCGGTTCCTGACGAGTTCTATGCTCGGATCATGGCTGATGTTCTTCCGTTGGTGGAGGCCCGTTTGCGCACCGCGCTGGGCGAACCGGACGCGCGCGCCGCGGTCACCTTCCTCGGCACGGACCGTATCGAGGTGCTCCGTTTCGCCGACGGCGACGTCGTCCGGTACGCCACGCTCGGCATGTCCGCCCAGCCCATGGCCGACCCCACCGCGGTCGTCGCCGACCCGGTGAAGGGCCCCCGTGCCGAACTCGTGCTGTCCGTGCGCAGCGGCGTCGCTGACACCGACAAGGTGCTTCGCCCGCTCGCCGTGCTCGCCGCGTCACCGCAGGTCGAAGGGGTGGTCGTGGCTCCCGGCGCCTCTCTCGACGTGGGCGGTCCGCTCTGGCCGGGTGCCCCTTTCACCTCCGTGCTCGTCGCCGAGTCCGGAGGCCTGGTCGAGGACCTCGAACTCGACGCGCCCGCCGACCCCGTACGGTTCCTGCCCCTGCTGCCGATGACCGCCAACGAGGCGGCCTGGAAGCGGGTGCACGGTGCCCAGGCGCTCCAGGAGCGCTGGCTCGCCCGCGGGACGGATCTCCGTGCCCCGGTCCGCGGGTCCGTGCCCCTCGACTGACCGAACCGCCCCGCGCGATTTCCCCGTGTGACGGACGGCACGCCATATGTGACCGGACGCGGCTCGGGAGGTGGCTGAAAACCGCCGCTTCCCTTGCGTGCGTGGGCAGTTGATCCCGTAGGCCGGCCCGACGGTCCGGCGGCCGCCGGGAGGCCGGTGGTCGTGTGCGGAATGTGACGCGCACACGCCGGTCGGGTGATCGTCCTTGACGCGGGGAAGCACGGGGAGGACCGTTGGGCCCTATGAGGGGCGAACCCAGTTGCCCGAAGTGTGGTGGCCGGGTCAGGGCTCCCGGCCTCTTTGCCGACTCCTGGCAGTGCGCCGCGCACGGCACGGTGCACCCGCTGCAGCCCGTGATCCCGCCCAGCGTCGAGGCCCTCAGCGTCGTGGTGCACCGCGCCAAGGTGCCCGTCTGGATGCCGTGGCCGCTGCCCGTGGGCTGGCTGTTCACGGGCGCCGCGTTCGCCGGGGACGACCGCAGCGGCGGCCGTGCCACCGCCGTGGCCTGTTCGGGTCCCGGCCCGCTCGGCGGCGTCGGAGAGCTCGTCCTCATCGCGGAGGAGCTGGGCGTCGGCCTCGGCGCGCGGTACGCGGGCATCGACGGCCCCGACCCCGGGCCGTATCTGAGCGTCGAGAAACCACCCCAGGCGAAGGTGCTCGCCGCCGGGCGTCCTACCCCGCTGTGGCATGTCACCGGTACGCCGGACGATCGCGCCGTCTTCGCGGGAGAGGCGCTCGGACTGTGGCTGTGGGCGATCGTATGGCCCGAACAGACCGGGCTCCTGATGTACGACGAGCTGGTGCTGACGGACCTGCGGGACGCGGGGGCGGAAGTGGAACTGCTCCCGTGCGGAGCGCTCTCGCCGCGCATCCTGGAGCCGTAGGGGTGCCTGACCGGCCGGCTCCGGAGCCCTCCTCCGGCCGGCCTCCGGAGCCGACCTCCGGCCGGTCCTCCGGTCCGCCCGTGTAGGGGGTGACTCCCGGGTTGGGGTATGACAGGAGTGGTCCGGAAGAACGCTATCCTTGAGCGTCCGCTTCCGTTTCCCCACGCCTGGAGTCCGAGTCGTGCGTATCGATCTGCACAGTCACTCCACGGCCTCCGACGGTACGGACAGCCCCGCGGAGCTGGTGGGGAAGGCGCGCGCGGCCGGGCTCGACGTCGTCGCGCTCACCGACCACGACACGACGCGCGGGCACGCCGAGGCGATCGCCGCGCTGCCGGAGGGGCTCACGCTGGTCACCGGCGCCGAGCTGTCGTGCCGCCTCGACGGCGTCAGCATGCACATGCTGGCCTACCTGTTCGACCCCGAGGAGCCCGAGCTGCTCGCCGAGCGCGAGCTGGTCCGGGACGACCGCGTACCGCGGGCCCGCGCGATGATCGTCAAGCTGAACGAGCTGGGTGTGCCGGTGACCTGGGAGCAGGTCGCGAGGATCGCCGCCGGCGGTTCCGTGGGCCGCCCGCACGTGGCCACGGCCCTGGTGGAACTCGGCGTCGTACCGACCGTGAACGACGCCTTCACCGGGCAGTGGCTCGCCGACGGCGGCCGCGCCCACGTCGAGAAGCACGAGACGGATCCCTTCGAGGCGCTCCGGCTGATCAAGGGCGCCGGCGGTGTCGCGGTCTTCGCCCACCCGGCCGCCGCAAAGCGCGGCCGGACCGTACCGGAATCCGCCGTCGCCGAGCTCGCCGCCGCCGGACTGGACGGCATCGAGGTCGACCACATGGAGCACGACCCGGCGACCCGGGCGCGGCTGCGGGGGCTGGCGAAGGAGTTGGGGCTGCTCACCACCGGGTCCTCGGACTACCACGGCAGCCGCAAGACCTGCGTGCTCGGCGAGTACACGACCGACCCCGAGGTGTACGGCGAGATCACCCGCCGGGCCACCGGTGCGTTCCCCGTCCCGGGGACCGGCGGAGCCCGCTAGGGCCCTTCCGCTTCCCCGCTGCCGAGTCCTGTCGCCCTGCGCCGCGGATCCCATCGGCGCCCCCTCGGAATCCTCCCCGAGGTCCCCTGCGGATTCCTCTGCGGAAACGATTGCCCACGGTGGTTGTCGGCCACCACACTGGGCTGCCCTCTTCGCGCCGTCCTTCCTCCGCCGTCCTCCCCCTCCGTTCTTCACTCCCTCAAGGCACCCTGTGTTCGATCTCGCCGTTTTCGGTTCCCTCTTCCTCACCCTCTTCGTGATCATGGATCCCCCCGGGATCACCCCGATCTTCCTCGGGCTCACGGCCGGGCGGCCCGCTCGGACGCAGAAGCGCATGGCGTTCCAGGCCGTCTGCGTGGCCGGAGGCGTGATCACCGTCTTCGGGCTGCTCGGCCACCAGATCCTGGACTATCTGCATGTGTCCGTGCCGGCGCTGATGATCGCGGGCGGGCTGCTGCTCCTGCTGATCGCGCTCGATCTGCTGACCGGCAAGACGGACGAGCCGACGCAGACGAAGGACGTGAACGTCGCCCTCGTCCCGCTGGGGATGCCGCTGCTGGCCGGTCCCGGCGCGATCGTGTCGGTGATCCTGGCGGTGCAGAAGGCGGACGGCGTGGCCGGCCAGGTGTCGGTGTGGATGGCGATCCTGGCGATCCACGTCGTGCTGTGGCTGACGATGCGGTACTCGCTGCTGATCATCCGGGTCATCAAGGACGGCGGTGTGGTGCTGGTGACCCGGCTCGCGGGCATGATGCTCTCCGCGATCGCCGTGCAGCAGATCATCAACGGGGTCACCCAGGTCATCCGGGCCTCCTAGCCCGCCGCTTTCGGCCCCGGGCGCAGCGGAGCCCCGTACGGCATCCATGCCGTACGGGGCTCCGAAGTGTGTACGGACCCGCCTGTTACGAGGCGGTCACGTCGGCCGGGCGGATCCAGAGGCGCTGCCCGATGGCGGCGGCCTGCTGCACGATCCGGTTGACGGAGGCGGCTTCCACGACAGTGCTGTCGACGGGCGTACCGCTGACATCGTCGAGTCGCAGGATTTCGAAGCGCAAGGGCTTCTCCCTTCGTCCGGTCATCCTCCTGAGGAGAACTACTGGTGGTGGTTCGCGGGTCATCGGTGCCCGTGTTCCATGAGGATTCAACGGTATGCATGTTACAAACATTCCTTACGCTAAGGAAATTTTTCGAGAAGCTAATTACTAGCGGGTAAGTGGTGTGGGTCCCTGTCTACCGGCAGGCAGGAAGACTGATTGGGACCGGTTGTGTTCGCAGCGTGACCGCCGGGACAATGGACGTGATGAACGACGACCTCACGGCGCTGGCCGCCCGCATCGACCGGACGAACGAGCTGTTGCACCGCATGCTCGCCGAGGTGGCGAAGACACCCTCGACGCACGCGATCTTCGTCGATGCCGGGTACCTGTACGCGGCCGTGGGGCGGCTCGCGGCGGGGACGGAGGACCGGCGGTCCTTCGACCTCGACGCGGAGGGGCTCATCGACGCGCTGATCGACAAGGCACGCACGATCTTCGCGGACAGCCGGCTGCTGCGGGTCTACTGGTACGACGGGGCGCGCCGACGCATCCATACGGCCGAACAGCAGTCGATCGCCGAGCTGCCGGACGTGAAGGTGCGGCTGGGCAACCTCAACGCCAACAACCAGCAGAAGGGCGTCGACTCCCTCATCCGCACCGACCTGGAGTCACTGGCCCGGCACCGCGCGATCAGCGACGCGGCCCTGATCGGTGGTGACGAGGACCTGGTCTCGGCGGTCGAGGCCGCGCAGGGGTACGGGGCGCGGGTCCACCTGTGGGGCATCGAGGCGCCGGAGGGCCGCAACCAGGCCGAGCCGTTGCTCTGGGAGGTCGACAGTCAGCGCACCTTCGACCTCGACTTCTTCAAGCCGTACGTGTCACGCCGGGCCGCCGCCTCGTACGACGCGCCCACCGGCGCCCGCCCGAGCCGCGAGGACGTCCGCTTCGTCGGCGCCCAGATCGCCGCGAAGTGGCTCGCCTCCCGGGGCCGGGAGACCCTCCAGGAGCTGCTCCACAGCCACCCGTACCTCCCCGGCTCCGTCGACCAGGACCTGCTCGTCGAGGCGGAGGGGCTGCTCCAGTACTCGCTGCGGGGCCAGGCCGACCTGCGCCGCGCGCTGCGGGACGGCTTCTGGGAGCATCTCCGGGCGCAGTACTAGGAGGAGCGGGCGACGCGGTCTCAGAAGCGGTCCCAGAAGCCGATGAGAGCGTCCGCCGTCGCCCGTGGCTGATCGGTGTTCGGGGAGTGCTCGGCGTCGCGGACGACGGTGCGGTGGGCGTTCAGCCGCACGGCCATGTCGTCGAGGACGGGGATCGGCCAGGTGTCGTCCCGTTCGCCGGACAGGACGTGCTTGGGCAGGTCCACGGCGGCGAGTTCGGCGACGCGGTCGGGCTCCACACAGAGCTGGCGCCCCGTCGCGACGAGTTGGGCGGGGCTGGTGGCGAGCCAGCGGCGCCGCAGGTCGGCGCGGTCGTCCAGCCCTTCGTCCAGGGCGCCGGTCTCGGTCTCCTCCGGCTCCGGCGCGTCCATCGCCTGGATGGCGTCCCACACCTGCTCCATGTCCATCACCGCCAGAGCGTCCCGCAACAGCTTCACGCGCTCCTGCTGCCCGACCGAGATCTGCGCGGGGCCCGAGGCCATCAGGGTGAGCGAGGCGAAGGGGGAGGCGTCCAGCAGCAGGGCGGCGCGGGAGATCTGGCCGCCGAGGGAGTGGCCGACGAGGTGCAGCGGGGTGCCGTCGCTCACGGCCTCCGCCTGGGCGAGCAGATCCATGGCCAACTCCACCTGCGCGTACGGGGCTTCGTCGTCCTCGGCCCCCGGGCTCTCGTACTGCCCGCGCCCGTCCACGGCCACGGACCGGTACCCGGCCTCCGCCAACGGCTCGTGCAGCGCGATGAAGTCCTCCTTGCTCCCCGTGAACCCCGGCACGAGCAGCGCGGTGCCTTTCACCGCGGCCCCCGCGTCGATCACGGCGAACTCCCCACGAGAAGTACGCAGACGGTACGCCCGCGCACCGGCGGGCGGGGTGAAGGTGGGCGGACGGCTCATGGGGGGAGCGTAACCGCCCGGGAGCCGAGCAGCTCGCGCTGCCCCGGCGTTCCGGAGGGGGTGGTTCGGCGGACGGTTGCGCCCCTGGAAAGCAGTGGGCGCAGCCCTGCTTTCCAGGGGCGCGGGGACCTGCGGGACCAGCCCCCACCGGGCGGACGTCCGGGGGTCGAAGGGGCGCAGCCCCTGTGAAGGATGGGACGTTAGGGGAGGCGGGGGCGAGACCTCCGCAAACGCCGAAGGCCCGGCCCCCGCAAGGGAACCGGACCTTCGCCGGAACGGACGGCTCAGCCCTCCGCAGCCTCCATAGTGGCGGCGGCCGCGGCCTTACGCGTACGCCGACGCGGAGCCGGAGCCTCGGCCGCCACTCCCGCGTCCTCGGCGACAGCCGAAGCCGCGGCCTTACGCGTACGACGCGGCTTCGTGGCCTGCTCCTCCGTCGGCTGGGCCGGAACCGCCCCCTCGGCGGTGGCTGCGGCCTTGCGGGTACGGCGGCGGGGCTTGGGCTCCTCGACGGTGTCGACGGCGGCCTCGGCGGCGCTGTCCGTGGCCTCGGC